>JBLYYW010000156.1:0-4338 GCA_048550155.1 Acidimicrobiales bacterium
AGTGCCCGAGAGCAGATACATCTTCAACAATTCGTGCGCAGACATTCTTGCGATCGCATCGGAAATGTTGGCTGGCGAAGTCGAGTACCGGCGTGGCAATCACGACGCAGCGTTCGCACATCTGCGCCGGTCGATCGAACTCGACGACAGCCTGCCCTACGACGAGCCATGGGGCTGGATGCAACCCACCCGCCACGCTTACGGTGCGTTGCTCCTGGAACAGGGTCACGTGGCCGAGGCAGAGGCCATCTACCGAGCGGACCTTGGATTGGACGACAGCCTGCCTCGTCCGTACCAGCACCCGAACAATGTGTGGAGCCTCCACGGGCTACACGAATGCATGACGCTGCTCGGCAAAACCGCAGAAGCCGAGACGCTCGAGCCGACGCTTGTTGAAGCGGTGTCGGCAGCAGACGTACCGATCAATGCCTCCTGCTACTGCCGCAACGCGGGTTGACTCCAGAGTCGAGGAACGACGTGGGTCTTGTTGGACAGCCTTCCCACCACGAAACCCCTCCTCAGAGCTCAGACATCTCTAGTGATGCTGCCGATAGTGAAGACCAGACCACGAATGGTGCCATGCCTCTAGGGCAAGAACAGATCCGTTCGACAGCCTCAGAAATCGACAACGTTCTGGCCAAACGAGCGTCCGGTGCAACAATCGCCGAACTCGCGATTCGATTCGGCATCCTCCGCACAACCGTCATGGCACACGTCAAACGAGCCGCCTACATCCCCGCCCATCTCGATGAACCAGAGATGGCTCCGATTGCCGGTTGATGGCGGGTGCCGAATGTGTTGGAACGCTTCAGTTCACGACGTATTAGTTGACCCGGAATACTCCTTCTCCTCCGACCGGGACAGGCGCTCCGTTGAAAAAGACAGGCACTCCGTCTTCGTTGAGGAGCCACTCCACAGTGCCGCCACTGTGCATCCGGCGACCGACCAACTCAGAATCCTGCGGGCCAGTCACAGTGCCGTTGGCCCGCCAGATGCTGTTCTTCAAATTTCGCACCGTCGTCGTACCACGATCAGCTCCCGTGAGAAGCAAGGTCTCCCCTGTGAACCCATCACAGCGCTCCCAGATCTCCCAGACCTCGTCGTAATGGGTTGCCTGGCCCGTAACCCTCGGCCCTTCAGGCGAGGGTGACCACCACTGGATGCAACCATTGAGGTCTCCATCGATGTCGCCTTGCCAGATCAGCAGGCCATTTGGGCCGAACACCCCGGCGGGGGCCACGAATTCGTAGTTTGTGTCGCTGCGGAGCGGAGCGTTTCCTTTTGCCGACGCAGCATTCACAGCGACCATCGCCACGACGATCGAGAAAAACGCTACGAGGGACACCATCCTTCTCGCTGTACGTGTGACTCCTGTTCTCATGACTGCCTCCTCTTTGATACCGCCCGCATGGGTGCTCTGGGATACATCGCGCGCTCCGTCCCAAGATCGCACTAGAGGCAGAGGTCCGTTTCGCCAAATGGAGCGGAATGCTCAGATTTGCACCAATGGCTACGTCTGTCGAGACAGTCAGATCGTCCTCAGGCGGCAAGAAACCGGGTCACCTCCAAACCGATCAGCTTCGCGATGAGGTTGCGAGATGCCGCCTAACATCAGGAAACGAGGCGAGCCACGTCGGAGTCAAGCAACGATGGGAGAAGGAGCAATAGCAACTACGGAACCCTGGCACCCATTTCGTTCCGCGGCATCGAAACACGAGTACCTGGCCTTCTACAACGCGCGAGCGCAACGCTGGCCGATCCCTTCGGAATCGATGATGGTCGGCACGACGTTTGGCGAGACGTTCGTCAGGATCCAGGGCCCGGCCGATGGACCGCCGCTGGTCCTGCTACCCGGCGATTCGGAAACCTCGCTGTCGTGGATGCCGGTGATCGAAGCGTTCGCCTCGGAGTATCGCGTCTACGCCCTCGACCACATCTACGACATCGGGCGAAGCATCTACCGGACGCAACCCCGCCGTCCCGGGGACTTCGTGCGTTGGCTCGACGAGGTCTTCGACGACCTCGACGTACACAACGTCGGTCTCGTCGGTCACTCCTATGGAGGCTGGATCGCATCCCTCTACGCGCTCGATTTCCCCGAACGGCTCGACAAGCTCGTCCTGCTGTCTCCCCCGACGGTGCTCCGGCCACCTCTCGGCCTTTATGCCCGGGCCATCCTCTACGGCACGGTTCACAGTCGCTCCTACATCCGGCGATACCTCTACTGGTTTGCACCGGATTGCGTCCGCCAGGAAGACACGCGAGCGATGATCGACGAAATGGTCGACGAAGATGTCCTCGCCCGACGATGCTTCAAGATGAAGAAGCGCGAGATTGTCCGCCCCACGGTGCTCTCCGATGAGGACTGGCAACGACTCGCGGTTCCGACGCTGTTCCTCGTCGGACACAACGATGTCTCCTACTCAGCCGAACGAGCAGTCGATCGACTCGCCGCCGTCGCGCCCCGCATCAAGACAGGAATCACCGACGGCGATCATCACCTCACCATCACGAAACCGGACTGGGTGGTCCAGCACGTCCTGGGGTTCCTCGCAGATCACTGAGCCGACTGTCGCGCGATACCGGCCGACAGTCGACTCGAGCAGGAGGATGGCTCTGCGCTGCGTGCGCTTAGTCCGAACCAGATCAGGTTGGCTGGGTGGCTGCACCGTTGCGGAAACTCGCCCGGAGGCAAAGACAGGTGCGGCCACCATCGGTCGTCGACACTGCGCGTCCAGCTAGCCTCATCTCCCTGTACAAAGCGGCGAGTCATTAGCGGATGCGATGCGGCGCGGCGGACGCGGGTAGCACCCATCTATTCGCGACCCGTCGGCCTAGTTGGCCGACGGCCGGGACAAAACCTCGTGTACCTCGATGCTCGGCGGACCGGTTGCGAGAGCGGCCAGCTCGCGAGCGAACGCAACCGACTCAGGGACCGCGAAGTGTGCATCGAGCGCAGTCCGATCCGCCCACCGCTCGACAAACACAAGGCGGCGAGCGTCATCGACGTGGTGGTGAACATCGTGACTGATGCATCCGGGTTCGCGACGTGACCGCTCGACATGCTCGCGGCTCAACGCTACTGCAGCATCGACCGAGCCGTCGCGGATAGACACGTCACCGATCACAACAATCACGCTCGAAACCCTAGGGCACTGGCGTCACGACGTCTCCGAGACTTCCTCTTGAGGCGTCGGCCGATAGGTGCTGGGGCGGTGCGGGCGACAACCCCGGGTGCGCTCGCTCCGCCTATTCTCGTTTGTCAGCGAGAAGGCCACGCGGCTGACCAGAACCAACGCGGGAGGAACTGGAACTGCGGTCAATGAGGTTCCGGTCGCTCCGAGGCAGCGGTGTCGGACGTGACCGTCGAGGCGAAGCCACGAACGATCAGCCAACCGGCGAAGACCATCTCTTGGACGGCGATCGGGATCGACAGGGCTTCGAGGCCGTCGGTGCCGAAGCTCTCGAACGCCCCCTCGACCAACAGAAGGGCGGCGCCGATGAGCCCCCAGGCAGCGAGCCATCGAGGTATCAGCCCTGACTGGAACAGAACTGCGTTGAGGATCAACCCGGCCAGACCGAAGAAGAGCAGGATCCCGAGCAGCGCACCCCAGTCGTAGACGGCCAGCAGCGACTCCGCCGAGGCGCCGAACGCGGCGGCATCGGGGTCGGTCGGGACATAGCCCTCGCTGAGCGTGACCAGCGAGAGCACGCCCACGACACCGATTACGAGGACGACGGACTCGACAATGCGCGAAGGCGGGTAGAGGCGAGCTAGCTGCGCGTTGTGGTCCTTCAAGATGGGGTACAGCAGGACTGCGATGATGACCACAGCGATGGAGTTCACAAGGAGGAGGAACGCTCCGAGCATGACCTGCGTTTCCTCTGCTGCGACGCCGGCCAGCAGGTCCGAGTCGTCGAGAACGGGATCCAAGAGGATGAACCCGACGCTCGAAGACAGCGTGGCCAGAACGAACAACGCCCCGACACCCCGTTCGATTCTCCGTCGTAGATTCACGAAAAACCCGCATTCGTCACTGACACTCAGCGATTATCCCGTTGCTCCATCTGTCCAAGTAGGGGCCGAAGTCCTGCCAATGACCACGGTCGTTGATGCCACTGAATGCTCCGCACGCCGTGACAAGGCCGCTAGGCCGAGGAAGGACGTTGGCCTTAAGGGACAGCTTTCAAACCCCGAACTTCAGGCCCACCGCAGAGCACAGCTCGTCATTGGCTACGCAGGATGAAACGCTGGATCTTGCCGCTCGGGGTCTTGGGAAGCGACTCAACGAACTCGATCTCACGCGGGAACGCGTGCTTGCCGAGCCGGCCTCGGAC
>JBLYYW010000157.1:0-6320 GCA_048550155.1 Acidimicrobiales bacterium
GCCGTCGGGCTGTTCGTCGAACGGGGCCTTGGCGGAGTTTCGGTGAAGGCCATCGCCGATGCTGCCGACGTCTTTCCTTCTCAGCTCACCTACTACTTCGGCTCCAAGGACGCACTCTTCGTCGAGGCTGCATGTCGGGAGGTTCTCCACATCGGCACGGCCGTGGAAAAGGCGGGCAGCGGCGCCACCTCCCCTTCGGGCTACGTGGAGGCGATCGTGCAGTCAGCCCTTGATGCCCCGTCGCTTCTCTTGTTCGCCGAAGCGATGTCGGTCGCCCGCTTCAACCCCGACCTCCAGAGCCGGATAGAACAGACGCTCGAGCGCCTGTATGCCGAAGGCGCACGGGCGGTGTCGGAGGTGTGTTGCGCCCACGGCTGGATGCTCACCACTCCGGCCGAGGTCGAAGCTCGCGCATTCTGGTCGACGGTGATCGGGGTTGCGCTCCAACAGGCGGCCACCGCATCGCACCCCGATCCGGCTACCGCCCAAGCGGTCATCTCTCTGTTCTTCACCCTTCACCCCGAGGTTTCGCCATGACAACCATCACCCGCTCCGGTTCGCTGGCCCCCAACGCAGATCAGCTACCCGATGTACTGCCCACCGAGCGGTTGTTCGCATCTGGCAAAGCCAAGCCCGGCGTGCTCCCCGACCTCCGAATGATCGACGATCGACCGAACGCGTTGTCGGTGACCGGTGTCTACGTCCAGATGTTCGGCAGCTGGGCCCTGGCCGGCTACGTGAGTCACCCGCTGATGTGGGCAGCGATGTTCATCTGGTCGACCCGCTGCATCGCCATGCTCGGAATTCTCAATCATGAGGCAGCCCACGCTCTGCTGTTTTCAAATCGACGGCTCAACGATGCTGTCGCCCGATACTTCATGGCTCCTCTTGTCTTCAGCGATTTCGACGCCTATCGCCACGGCCACCTCGCCCACCACAAGGAGGAACTCGGACCCGACGAACCGGACGTCTCGCTGTATGCGCCCTACCCGAGCGGCAATAGAATCTGGCGACGGTTGGCCCGGGATCTCTTCGGTGTCTCAGCATCCAAGTTGCTGCGAGCGATCGCTCGATCGAAGCGTTCTATCCGTCATCGCGTGCTGATCGCTCAAGTCAGCTTGTTCCCCCTGGCCTGGTTATTGACCGGATATTGGTGGGGATGGTTGATGGTGTGGTTCCTCCCGTGGGCGACCGTTCACCAGGTCAACAATCGACTACGGGCAATCGCCGAGCATGCCGGGATGAAGGCGGGTGCCGACCGTCGGGTCACGACCCACGTGGTCGACCAGAGTCTGGCGGCAGGATTCATGCTGGCGCCGTTCAAGACCGGCTATCACCTAGCCCACCACGTGGACACCAGCGTCCCGTGGCGCAACCTGGACACTCTCAACCGAGAGCTCGAAGCGGCCGGATGGATCACACCAGAGATGCGGCATCGGAACTACCGAGCGCTCTGGCACTATCTCGCTACCGGCGTCCGGCGCTAGAACGGGTTGGTCCTCGCCGATCACGAGTCGAGCGTTGACAGCAATCCAGACTTGACGTTCGTGCCCGTCTGACCCTACGATCCCGTCTCGCGTACCATCGACGGAGGTTGAAAATGGGCAAGTTGATTGCGATCGTGGCGGCGGGGCTTGCCGCTTTGGCGTTCTCTCGGAGGAAGACCCTCAAAGAGGACACCGAGCGAGCCAAAGCACTTGCGACCGAGCAAGCTTCTGCCCTGAACGCACGGGTGCGCGGGGCCTCGAAAGAGGCTGAGGACACCGTGATCGACCTCAGCGAGGACACACCGGCTGAGGCGGAGGCCGCCGGGGAGACTGCCGAAGAGGAAGCAGCAGCCGAGCAAGAAGCCACCGACGCCCCCTGAGCTACGGGTGGGTCTCGCCCATCGGCCAATGTGAGATCGGCCGATCGGCCAATGTGAAACCGTGAGGGTTGTGTCACCTTCGAGGCATGAGCTTTGGCGGATTGACGAGGAATTGGAAAAAGCTGGCAGCGCTCGGGGCTGGTGCAGCCCTGGTCGTGGGATCACTGGCGATCTCGCGCGAACCGCTGGGGGCGATCGCGGTTCTGTTCGTGCTCGTGGTCCCCTTCGAGAAGTGGAAGCCACGTCACCCGCAGCAGAAGATCCGCCGAAAGGATCTGGGGACCGACATCGCCCACGGCATCGTCGCTCCGCTGGTGGCACCGGTCGGGATCTTTTTCGCTGCCCTGATCGGTATCTTGAGTTTCGGGTGGCTACCGGGGCTTGCGGTTCGTCCTCTCGTGGGCATGCTCCCCGGCTGGGCGTCGATGGTGCTCGGAATCCTCCTGTTCGACGTAGTTATCTACTGGACTCATCGCTTCAGCCATGAGGTCCCGCTGCTGTGGCGCTTCCATGCGGTCCACCACAGCACCGAAACCCTCGACTGGGTTTCCGGGTTGCGACAGCATCCCTTTGACGGGATCATCCTTGCGCCCGCATTCGCGTTCCTGCTCGGTGCGGGGTTCACGGGTGAGTTTGCGGGGGCGCTCACGGTCGTGCAGATCCTTACCGGACTCTTCCTCCATGCAAACGTTCGTTGGCGTCTCCGCCCGCTGCACAAGCTCATCATCACCCCTGAGTTCCATCACTGGCATCACACCAACGAGCCCAAGGCGATCCACAGCAACTATTCGGTGTTTCTGCCGGTCTGGGACCTCATCTTTGGCACCTACTTCATGCCCTCCAACCGCCGCCCCGAGACCTATGGAATCAACGAGCACATGCCATCAGGCGTCGCGGCCCAGATGTTGTGGCCGCTGCGGGGAATGGACAATCCGCTCAAGGTGGTGTGGCGGGGCGTTCGTCACCCGATCCGTTCGATCAAATGGTTGGCAGCCTGGGTTCGGTACCTGTCTGGGCAAATGTGGCGAACCGCTCGACGCCCAACGGCCAACATCACCGGCGTTGTCCCCTATCCACCTCAGCCTCCTGTCGCAGCGCCGGTGAGCGAGGACGCTGGCCGGGAGCTGGTTTCGCTCGCACCCTGAGGTCCTCACCCACGACGTCACCTGGCTGGCCGTCCTAGAATCCAAGGCGGGGTCGTTCAGCCCCGTGGCCCCTGCAACCGGGCCCCAGCGGCCGGGCTCAGGTTATGCCGGACGGCGATACGTCGACTGGACCAGCCCCCCGGCGAAGGACCGGGTGCGTACGTGGTCCCACCACACCGCTGCCGGGAAGCTTCCGAACAGTCGGGTTCCCCCGCCGAGCAGTACCGGGAGGGTGGAGATCGTCATCTCGTCGATCAGGCCTTCACTCAGGAACGCAGTGACGAAGCTTCCACCGTCGATGTACAGGTCGTCGAAGCCCCGCTGGTGGCACTTGTCGATCACTTCGCCGGGTGATCCGGAGATCAACTCCACCGAGTCGGCGAGATCGTCGGGGAGTTCGCGGAGCGACGAGCTGACAACCACGACCGGCTTCTCGTAGGGCCAGGGCCGGAACCCGGACACCGCTTCGAACGTTCCGCGTCCCATCACGACGGCATCGATCGAGGCCATGTGGTCGGCGAACCCAAAATCGTCGCCATCGGGGTTTGCCAGCTGCTCCAGCCAGTCGAGGTCGTTGTCAGGCCCGGCGATGAAGCCGTCAAGGCTGACCGCCATGTAGACCTTTCGCATCTCGGTCAGCGCTGCAGGAGCGGTGTGAGCTCGTCGAGAGCGGCCATCACTTCGGCCTCGGGACCCTGGGGCAGTCCGAAGATTGCCCGTTTCACACCCTTCTCGGCGAGGTCGTCGAGCTCAGCTTCGTCAGGTTGGGCAGCAAAGACTCCCAGCTCGACCGTCGCCGGGTCGCGGTCGATCGCCTCACAGGCGGCAACTACGCTCGGCCAGCCTTTGTCGAGTGTGCGAGCACCGATTGGCATCCAACCATCACAGAACTCGGCGATGTCGGCTGCAGTCTTGGGTCCAGCGGTGCCTCCGAGGATGATCGGAGGATGTGGTTTCGATTTGGGTTTTGGCCATGCCCAGCTGGGCTCCAAGGTGATGAAGTCCCCCGAGAACGATGCCTCTTCCTGCGTCCAGAGCGCCTTCAGGGTCAGAGCGCATTCCCTCAAACGGGCCCGGCGCTCGGTGTACTTCACGCCATGGCTGGCGAGCTCTTCCTTGTTCCAGCCGTACCCGACACCGAAGAGCAGTCGTCCATCGCTGAGGTGATCCAGCGTGGCAGCCTGTTTCGCGGTCCAGATGGGATCCCGCTGGGCGAGCAGTGTGATACCGGTGGCCAGCTTGAGGGTGGACGTGACCGAGGAGATCGCAGCGAGCGCAGTGAACTGCTCGTGACTGCGCCAGTACTCCTCGGGCAAAGGCGGCGCCCCCTCCCGGCCACCCCACGGCGTGGCCCGGCTCACAGGGATGTGAGAGTGCTCGGGAAACCACAGCGACTCGAAGCCACGAGCCTCCGCTTCCTTCCCCAAGGTGACCGGATCAATGGTGATGTCGGTCGGAAAGATCAGCAGGCCAAGTTCCACAAGAACTGAACCTAGTTACGTGGGCTGCCGCTGTCTATTCGATGTCGGCTCGAAACCGCCGGCCGCGACTATTCCTCTCGAAAGGCCAGAGGATCGGGTACGGGTTCGACCTCGATCTCGAGCACTTCGGTGTCGGGCTGACCGATGGAGTCCGGAACCGAATTCGGAGCGGAGATTTGTGCAACCGCAGCCCCCGAAACCGAGGAGATCACCAGCACCGCGAAGATGACGATCGACCTGACTTTGGAAGGCTGGGGCTGCTCCAGAGTGGCATCCTTGTTCACACTTCTTGTTTTCGACCCGAACGGCGCTGGACTCGATGTGTGGAACTACCCACGCAGGGTTCTGACGCCCGGTCAGTTGCCGAGCATTCGGTCGAACTCCTGGCCGTCGATGGCATGTTTCATGTAGTTCAAGGTGCCGCTACCGATCAGCTCGTCGATCGCCCTCCGTACCTCTCCCAGAGCGACCCGGGTCAAGGCACCACCGGTGCTCACCCTGCGGACACCCAAGTCTGCAAGCTCGTTCACGGTCGGGGTCGCTGGCGAGATCAGAACATTCACGGGCGGTCCGAGCGCGCAGACCGCAGCGATCTGGGCCGGATCGCGGAGGCCGGGCGCGTAGATACAGCCCGCACCAGCCTCGGCGAAGAGCCTGAGCCTCGTCAGCGTGTCATCGAAGTCGGCATCGGACTCGTACAGGTGTCGTTCAGCCCTGGCCGTGAGCGTCATTCCGTGGTCCGCGGCCGCCTCCGCTGCCGCCGCCACCCGTTCGACCGCGGTGTCGATCGGATCGATCGACTCGGTGGCCGGGTTGAAGTCCTCGATACTGAATCCGGCCGCGCCGGTTGCGCCGAGTTCGTCGACAAAATCGGCGACACCCCGGCTGTCGGCTCCGAAGCAACGTTCGCTGTCGACGTTCACTGGAACACCTGCGGTTTCGCACATCAGTGCCGAATGACGCAACAGCTCCTCAGCGGTCACCTCGTAGTCGACTCGCCCAAGAGTGGCGGCAAACCCAGAACTCGTGGTTGCGACGGCGCTCGCTCCGGCCGTTGCCATCACCTTCGCCGATGCAGCGTCCCACGCGTTGGGCATGACGAAGAGGCCAGACTCGTGAAGAGTGCTGAACCGGGTTCTCATCGCTTCGATTGCGGAATCTTGGAGGGACATAGCTCTTCTCGACTCGTTCAGGGGTTGAGAGCCTTCTTGACTCCCTCGGACAGGGGTGCCTTGCCGGTCGCAGCGTATGCGTCGTGGCGTTCTTCGATCTTGTCGGGTTCGTAGCGGTAGTTGACCATCATTCCAAAACTTCTGGCCCATCCGGTTTGCGTGGGATTGGCCCACCAGTTGATCCGGTCGAGCTGAGCGCCGTTCGACAGATGGAAATGGGCCACGGAATCCACGGCTCGCTCGGTGAGAATCTTGGGGTCGCTGGATGTCCTGCGTTCACCGGCGATGAACTCGGCGGCCAAACGGATCAGCTCGGGGCGAAGGTCTTCGGCGTCGGATGGGTCCGCGGGGAGCTGGGTTGGTGCCAGCGCCCGGATGTGGCTGGCGTTGGCCTCGAACCACTTGCGAAAATCAGGAATCGGGCTGAGCGTGACGAGGTTCTCGACGTTGGGGAACTCCCGTTTCAGTTCGTCGACCACACTCTTGATGAGCATGTCGCCCAACTGGACTCCGGCCAGACCGTAGTGGCAGTTCGAGATCGAGTAGAAGGTTGCAGTATCGGCTGCGAATGGGTCGGTTCTGTCCAGAGAATGATCGAGGAGCGGTTGCAGGGCGTCGGGCACACCGTTGGTAAACGCAACCTCCACGAAGATCA
>JBLYYW010000158.1:0-9937 GCA_048550155.1 Acidimicrobiales bacterium
CCGCCTTCGCTGACCGTGAAGGTCCTGGCGGTTCGGACCCGACCCTCGCCCGGGTCGAACCGAATCATCACTTCACCCAGTGCCACCACGTCGAAACGGGTCTCGGATGCAGGGCGGATGTTCAACATCGACGTCACCGTACGCCACCCGCCAAGTCCATCGCAGCGGAAGCCAACGCGGTGATGTGCGCCCAATCCCGTGCAGCAATCAGTTTCCGTGGCGCAACCCACGAGCCACCCACAGCCAGCACGTGCCCATCGGCGAGATACGACGCCGCATTGTCGGCTGAAATCCCGCCGGTCGGGACAAACCGAACGTCAGGCCAAACCGCAGACAACGCCTGAAGAGTTGACCGGCCTCCCAGGGTCTCGGCCGGAAACAGCTTGACGACGTGGAGGTGGTGGGCGATCGCCCGCATCAGTTCGGTGGGGGTGGCGATGCCAGGAATCACCGGCACCCTGTGTTCTCGGGCGGCGATCACCACTCCGTCATCGAGACCGGGTGAGACGAGGAATTTGGCACCTGCATCCGCTGCCGCGTTTGCCTGATCCGCAGTTGTGACCGAACCCGCCCCGACGCAGGTGGACGGACTGTGGGTGGCGATGGCTTTGATCGCAGCCAGGCCTGCGTCGGTTCGTAGCGTCACCTCGACAACACTCAGGCCACCTGCCTGGAGCGCGTCGACCAGAGGAACGGCAAGGTCAGCGTCGTCGATCGTGACGACCGGCAGTACACCTGCTGCTCGTATCGTCTCGAACACGTCGCTCACGGGCGGGCGGCTGATCCGTCGGGGAGGCGGGCCTGGGTCCATTCCTCCACAATTTCGGTCACCGGGAACTCGCGAGCCAAGCCCTCATTGATATCGATCCCGAGACCGGGACCGGCGCTGGGATAGAGGTAGCCGTCGTTGACCACCGGCAGACCGGGAAACATCTCGTACTCCAGTTCCGAGGGCCGGTACCACTCCTGCACTCCGAACGCAGGTGACCACAAGTCAAGGTGCAGGTTGGCCGCGTGGCCGATCGGTGAAGTGTCCGGTGGTCCGTGCCATGCAGTTCGGATCCCGTACATATGGGCCAAGTCTGCCACCTTGCGGGCGGGCGTGATGCCGCCCATCTGGCTCACGTGCATCCTGATGAAGTCGATCAGTCGACCTTCGATCAGGGTTTTCCATTCGAGCGGATGGTTGAACAACTCACCCATCGCCAGCGGCGTGGCGCATTGAGAACGGACTCGTTCGAACCATTCCAGATCCTCGGGTGCCAGCAGGTCTTCGAGGAAAAACAGTCGGTACTGCTCGACGTCCTTGGCGAACAGCACCGCATCTGCCGGATTCAGCCGCTCGTGGACGTCGTGGACGAGTTCCACATCGTCGCCCACCGAACTGCGCACGTGCTCGATCATCTTCAGTGTGTCCCGTCGATAGGACCGAGGATCGAAGTAGGCGCCATCGGGGGCACCCTGGGGTTTGGTGAATTGTGTTTGCTTGCCGCCATACATGCCCTGCTGAATCCGCACGAAGCGATGGCCGTCGTCGATGAACTCCTTCACACGGTCAGCGACGTCGGCGGGAGTGGGCCCGTCGGCGTGCACGTACACGTTTGCAGCTTCACGAGATTTGCCGCCGAGCAGGTCATAAACCGCCATTCCCGCCTGCTTGCCCTTGATGTCCCACAGCGCCTGGTCAACCCCGGAGATGGCGTTGTTCAAGACCGGACCGTTCCGCCAGTAGCCATGCACCATCGACATCTGCCAGATCTCTTCGATCCGCGCCACGTCGCGGCCGATCAGGAACGGTTTGAGATGGCGTTCGACAGCTGCGGCCACCGCATGGATCCGCTGGGTGAACGTGGCGCAGCCAAGTCCGTACAGTCCCGGTTCTGAGGTAACGACCTTCACGATTGCGAGTCGGGCTGAGCCTGGTTGGGTGAGGATCACCTGGACATCGGTGATGGTGGTGGTCATGGGGAGGTGTCCTGACTGGAGGGGTTCTGGTAGTCGTCGCTGATCTTCCAACCGGTTTCCCTGGTGATGGTTGTGTTGTCGATCAGATCGGCAATGTCGGGTTGAAGGTGGGGATAGAACGTCCGCACCAGCGCATCGATCGCGAGGTCATTGTGACGGTGAGCGGTTCCGGCCATGTAGCACCGATACCCGGGGAGATCGGATCGGAGCACGGCGAGAACGAGGTTGGCGGCGTCCCGGTAGCTGAGACCGGTGAACCCCTCGGTGATGTCGACGTCGTTCTCGTCGCCGGAGCTGACACCAACCCATGGGCCGTGGTTGTGCAGCATCGGGAACCGGAGTGCGATGCACTCCAGACCACAGCGATCGGCGTAGTACTGGAGCTGCTGTTCCGCCACGACCTTGCTGAGCGCATACAGGTTTGCTGGTCGGGCAACCGTGTCGCCCCGTAGAGGGAACGTCGGATCCGGCGGAGGCTTCACGACCGTCAGGCCATCGATGTGGGAACCGATGAGTTGAAGGGTGCTGGCGAAGATGATCCGGTCAACCCCTTGTTCGGCTGCCCCCTGGAACACATTCGTGTTCATGGTTGTGTTCTCGTTGAACACAACTTGAGGCGGTGTTGCCCCGATTCCGGGGTGGTTGCCGAAATGCATCACCACGTCGATTCCCCGGAGCAAACGCGACGCGGTGGTGTGGTCCATCAGATCAGCCTGTTGGAATGGGAAGGTGACTTCGCCGGGGTCGACGATGTCGGTGGCCAAGAAGTGATAGCCCTCGTCGGCTAGTCGGGCGGTAACGGCACGACCCAGTCGTCCGGCAGCCCCGGTCACCAGAACGCGCTGGCTCATGTCGTTGGCCCCATGAAGGTCACGCATACCGGTTCTGATACCTCGTAGTGCTCATCGAGCAGGATCGGGACACCGTCGTCGGGATCGATGGCGAACCGTTTCAGGTTGTTGCTGTCTTGATTGGCGACGACCAATGCTGCGCTGGTGGGGTCCAGTGCAAAGTTACGAGGCGAGTGTCCCCCGCTCCGGACGTGCGCCACCAACTCCGGAGCGACCGTGGTGATGTCGAAGACGGCGATGCTGTCATGTCCTCGGTTTGAGACGTAGAGCCGGGTGCCGGCAGGGTTGACCCGGATTTCAGCGGCGAGCGACGGACCATCAAAATCCGCCGGGAGCGTCGACGTTGTTCCGGTGGCAGCGAGCCGACCGGTGTGGCGGTCGAACTCGATCCGCGTGATCGTGTTGTCGAGTTCTCCAACAACAAAGCAGACAGGGAGAATCGGGTGCCATGCCACGTGGCGAGGTCCGGTACCCGGAGGGAGGTTCATCTGAGCTTCAACCGCGCCGTCGGCGGAATAGTGGACGAGGGTGTCGTTGCCGAGATCGGCGACGACGAAGCCGGGAAGATACCGATGGGCGACAGCGCAGTGAGCGTGCGGGCCCTCCTGTCGTTCCGAGGGGCCAGCCCCAACATGACTGCGGGTGAACGCGATCTCAGAGATCTGGCCGTCCTCCTGTAGTCGATAGCCGGTGACCGAACCCGATACGTAGTTGGCGACCCACAGATGCGTTCCTTCGCGGTCGACGCTCAGATGACACGGGGCGTCCCCGCCGCTCGGGAACTCCTGCAGAGGGGTGAGCGAACCGTCGGTCGGTTCGATTGCGAGCGACACCACCTTGCCTCCCGTGCCGTTGCCGTCGGAGGTTTCGCTGACCGCATACAACACATTGCCGCTCGGGTGGGGCGTCAGGAATGACGGGTTCTCGATACCGGACAGCTCTCCGATCTCGGTGAGAGAACCACCGGCACGAAAGATGCAGATCCCGACCGGTGTCTGGTTGGTGTAACAACCGATGTAGAGGAAGGGTCGAGCAGGCACGAGATGAAGGGCTTCCGGTTCGAATGAGAGCGCTCCCATTCCGAGTCGAGTGTACTGGACCGATCAGGATCGGCCCAGCGGATTGAACAACTCGGATCGCCTTTGCGGTGATCGCTGCTGCCGACCCCACGATGTCGGTCCGATGGGAAGTCTGACGCCCGCATGATGGACACCTCACGGGCGAGCGATTCCCTCGCTTGCTAGGTTCGGCCAATGCAGCACACTCCAGCAGAACGAATCACATGGACCCGGGCGCCGGAGGCGAACTTCACCGGTCACGTCGAATTCGGACCCCTCAGCCATGTCACCGAGGACGGGCTCAACGCTCTCGAGGTGCGGTTTCAACCCGGAGCGAGGACCGACTGGCACTGGCATCCCGACGGCCAGGTGCTCTATGTGACCGACGGCGAGGGGCTGGTGCAGACCGCTGACGGGGAGACGGTTGAGGTCAAGGAAGGCGACGTCGTCTACGCACCAGCCGACGAGGTGCATTGGCACGGCGCCAAATCACACACCCACATGACCCACCTGTCACTCACCACCGGCGGTGCCACGGTCTGGGAACCGCGAAAGGTGACCGACGAAGAGTACGAGGCCCGCGGAACCACCAAAGAATCGTGACCCCGGGTACATCCGTCGTACACGTTGGACCCGGCATGTCCGGGCAAGCATCGGCAGATTCCGATGCGATGGCGATCGCCGCTGAACGAGCCGCCTAGCATCTGGAGGTGGCCCCACCAAGCGAATTCGACAGCCACTACTACCGCCACACCTATCCAGATTTGGCTGAGCTGGGTGAAGCTGAGCTCCAAGAGCACTTCCACGCGTTCGGCATAGCCGAAGGACGGAATGGCTCGCCGTTCGCCAGCCGAGCCAGATTCCTCGATCTGGTGGCTGGCATCGGATCGATACTGGAAATTGGTCCCTTTTTTGCCCCGCTGGTCACCGGGTCAAATGTGAAGTACTTCGATGTCTTGTCCCACGAGGGTCTGGTGAGCCGCGGTGAGTCACTGGGTCATGACACCTCAAAAGTGCCCCACGTCGAGTTTGTCTCGCCCCACGGCGACCTTTCGATCGTGGACGAACAGTTCGATGCTGTTCTCTCCAGCCACTGCATCGAACACCAACCATCTCTGATCCGTCACTTGCATGAAGTCCATCGAATCCTCAAACCCGGCGGATCCTTTTACTTGATCGTGCCCGACAAACGCTTCTGCTTTGACCACTTCGTGCCGTTGTCGACGATCGCCGACGTACTTGACGCCAATGACGACAGGCAGGTTCACACCGTCCGTAACCTGGTGGAGCACTGGGCCTTCACAACCCACAACGATCCCGTTCGCCACTGGGCCGGAGATCACGGTGAACCGATGCCTGCATCACAACGGGTAGAACGGATCAAGGGAGCACTGGCCAGTCACAGCGAAACCGAATACATCGATATTCACGCCTGGAAGTTCACTCCCGAGTCCTTCCGTCGGATCGCTCAGGACCTGGTGGACTTGGGACTCAGCGACTTGGTACCGGCCCGGGTGTACAACACACCCAAGAATAGTTTCGAGTTTTGCGCCATCCTCACCAAGGAACGGTGATGAACCGCAACGTTCTCATCTGGCCGGTAGAGAGAACCCGACTCGGGCCCCGCCCAGCGGAGAGTCCGCCACCATCACGGTTCCGCCGTGCTGTTCGACGATGCCGGCCACGATCGACAACCCCAAGCCCGATCCGGGCATGGAGCGATCTTCGGCCCGTCGGTAGAAGCGGTCGAACACCACGTCACGCTCGGCCGCCGGAATGCCCGGTCCAGCGTCGTCGACGAACACTCCGGAGGGTCCAACGGTGAGGGCGATCGGCGAACCTTCCGGACTGTACTTGTGGGCGTTGTTCAACAAGTTCGTGATCGCTCGAGCGAGTGAGTCGGCATCGCCCTGAACGGTCACCGGTGTGGCATCCACGTTCACCTCCCGCCCGGATCGACGCACGAACCGAGCCACGACTCCGTCGGCCACCGAAGCCAGTTCGGTGGGTACCGGTGAGGGAGGTTCACGGGTGTCGGTGGCCAACTCGATGATTTCTGACATCACATCGTTCAGTTCGCCCAGCTCGCGACGGACTCCCGCCAACGTCTCCTGCCGAGTTTCGGGGTCCACATCGGGAGCTCTCATCAGCCACTCGACGTTGGCAGTCATGCTGGTCAATGGCGTTCGAAGCTCGTGAGCGGCGTCCTGTACCAGCCGCTGCTGCTGTTCTTGGGACAACTGAAGAGCTGCCAGCATTCGGTTGAAACCGCGGGCCAGGCGGCCGACCTCATCGCTGCCGGTCGCGGGCACAGGAACGGAGAAATCGCGGGTCTCTGCAACCTCGTCGACCGCGTCGGTGAGCGCTCGTAGCGGACGGGTGGTGCGTTGGGCAACGATCCACCCAGCACCAGCAGCGAGCAGCGCGATGACGCCGGCCACACCGACCAGACGGGATTGAAGCCCGCTCACCAGACCTGCCGATTCGTCGAGGGACCGAGCCACCTGCAGGGCACCGCCACCGTTGAGGTGTTCGGTGATCATCCGGTACTCGGTGCCATCGATCGAAACCGTGCGCACAACCTGACGCCCGTTCTCGTCAGCCAGTTCCACATCAACCGCATCGACGGGCAACAGAAGACCCGAGTTCGACACCACAATGCCCTCGCGATCAAGAACCTGAACCTCGGCGTCAGAGCCGACGGCGTTGATCACTTCGTCATCTCCCTTGCCGTCATCCCCCTTGCCGTCGCGACGATCACGAGGCTGCTCTCGTTCCCCTTCGGTGATCTCGTTCACCCGCTGCTTCAGGAACTGATCGACTTCAGATGTCACCTGACGATCGGTCGTGACATACGAGGCGCTACCGACTATCAGTGCGGTCGCAGCTGCAACCCCCGCGAAGACCAGCGCCAGCCGTGCGCCGAGACCCATCTCAGTCCTCCGTCCGAAGCACGAACCCGATACCCCGCACGGTCTCGATCATTCGGGCGGTTCCGTCGGCTTCGAGTTTGCGGCGCAGGTACCCCACGTGAACATCCAGCGATCGGGACGAGTCGCCGAAGTCGTATCCCCAGATTCGCTCGTACATCACCGAGCGTTCCAGCACGATGCCGTGGTTGCGCATCAGCAGTTCGAGAATTGCGAATTCGGTTCGAGTGAGTTCGATCTCGCCGCTCGGTCCGGTGAGCTGGCGACGGGGAATGTCAAGGGTGAAGGGGCCAGCGGTCAAGCGCTCGCCAACGTCGTCACCGACGCGACGCAACAGTGCCCGGACCCGGGCCAGAAGCTCGTCCAGCTCGAATGGTTTGGTCACGTAGTCGTCGGCTCCGGCGTCGAGCCCTGCGACCCGGTCGCTCACGTCGTGACGGGCGGTGAGCATCAATACCGGGGTGCGATCGCCACGTTCGCGAAGCTTGCGACACACGCCAAGGCCGTCGACAAAGGGCATCATGACGTCGAGCAGGATCGCTTCGGGCTCATGATCCTGAATCGCTTCGAGCGCCGCTGCGCCGTCGTTCACGGTGACCACCTCGTAGCCCTCGTAGGTCAGGATGCGATCGAGGGCTTGTCGAATCTCGACATCGTCTTCTGCGACGAGGATCCGGTGTCTGTGTTGGAGGGAGTTCACGGTTGTCTCCTGAAGGAGGGGCGGAGCGATGGGCCGCTCACGGTTGAGTATTGCGGGAAAACGGCGCTGCTCCGGACCACCACAGGTGATCCGGAGCAGGAGATCCTGTACTCGTTGCAAGGCGGGAGAGAGTCTGGGCAGCGAGTACAGGGCCGGCTTTGCTAGGCCTCAGGCGCACCCTCCTCGCCGTTCACCCGGTCGGTGATCTTGGCTTCGAGGTCGGCCAACTTCTCGTCGGCCCGCTCTTGTGTGATGCGGCCCTCGGAGACCTTCTCGGCGATGCGCTCCGCCTTGGCGTCGACCATGGCGTCGATCACGACATCCACATCGACACCGTTGGCCTCGGCAACATCTGCGATGCTGTCGCCGCTCTCGATGGCAGCCCTGAGGTCGGACTCTTCGATTCCGATAGCGGCCGCAGCTTCTTCAAGGTTGCAGCCTCCACGATGACCGCGACCCCGTCGCTGCCGTTCTTCGGTCTCACCGGGCACCACATCGTCGGTTTCGGACTCATCAACGTCCTGGACCAGCACGGTGTCACCGTCATCGGGGGCCTCGACTTCCACGGTGCTGTCGCTGGTCTCTTCGGTGGGATCATCCTGCTCGGAGCCGTAGCTCTGAGCAGAAGCTGCCGAAGCGACCGAGAGTCCTCCGAGCGTGAGACCGGCCAGGGCTGCAATGGTGAGTAACTTCTTGTTCTTCATTTCATTCTCCTTTGGGAGGGGGTGGTTGTTGTTGAGACCCACTCTGGAACCCGGGTGTCAATGGCTCGACAGGCGAGTGACAAGACAGTGACAAGAACCTCGAGGGGCCGAACCGACCCCAGCAGGACCGGTCTTGCCATTCCCTTGCCGGTTTCCTTGCATGGGAATTGCAGCGGCCCCTCACGCTCGAGGGATGAACAACACTTCACTTGTCAACACCGGATCACGCGACACCTGGCAGGCCGCCCGTGACCTCGGCATCGAACGGGTAGCTGGCTTGCCAGCCTGGGTTGTCCTGACCCAGCTTTTCATCGGGTTCGGATGGCTCCGCGCCGTCGCAGAAAAGGTGATCAGCCCGCAGTGGTGGACCGGATCGGTGATCGAAGACTTCGTCGTCGCCAACCAAGACTCCGCCTTGGGGTGGTATCAGCCGTTCCTCGATGGTGTCGTGGTCCCAGCGGCGCCGCTGATCGCACTGATCGTGGTGGTCTCCCAACTGGTGGCGGGACTGAGCTTGGCGTCAGGCCGTCGCCTCGGTCTTGGCCTGGGGCTGGGGATGTTTCTCAACCTGCAGTTCCTCGCCGCCGGAGCGGTGACGCCGTCGGCGTTCTATCTACTGGCCCAAGGCGCACTCGCTCTGTGGATGGCAGAGCAGGCTCCAACCTTCATCACGATGAAGCGGTTGGGTCTGGCTGCCGCAGGCGCCATGTTTCTCGCCGGACTGAGCATCCCCTTCGTCTCAACGGTTCACCCGGCCCACGTGATCGATGACCCGGCGATCATGTTCGTGTTCGGGGGAACCCTGGCGACGCTGGCGTGTGTGCTGGCAAAGGAACCAAGCTCGGACGGCTCTCGATCGAGCAACTGAGTTCCGGCCTCGAATTCCGTGCGTTCCCGGAGGACCAAGGCCCCTACACCTCGCTGATTGCAAAAGCTATGTTTGGCAAACACCCAAACGAGCGAGCGGAGGTACTAGCAATGTTGAAGCGACTCCTATTCATTGGCGCGGCGATAGCGATGGTGGTGGGCCTGACGGGCCCGGTCGGAGCCGGACCGAAAGACACCGATAGAGCCTTCAACGCTCACCTCACCGGGGAATTGACATTCGCATTCGGTGAACCATGTGATCAAGGACCGATCGTCACGACCACCTCATACGGGAACGCCACGCACATGGGACGAGTGGAAGCGCACTGGACCCAATGTGCCATTGGAGCGACCGGAGGGTTTGTTGATCAGACCGGAACGATTGTCTCCCACAAGGGTGATGCCATCATGCTTGCTGCGAGCAACCCTGCCGGTCAGAACCCCTATCCCGTGACCATCGTGGGCGGGACCGGACGATTCGAAGGCGCCACGGGTTCGGTGATGGTTTCATTCCAGGTGGTGCCAGAGCTGCTCCCCCATGAACAATGCACGCCCTCGCCTCAAGACCCGTGCTTCAATCCCTTTGTTCCATGGGCGTGGTCAGCCCGGATCGACGGAAGGATCAGCTACTAGCTCCAACGGCGACCGAGCGCAATCAGCCACCGCCAAGCTGGTTGCGCTGATCGCTTGCACCTCTCCCGGCTCCCTTGCCAAAGTCTTGTCAGATCGCTGCCGTCGCGTTGAGCCACGACTGGTTTGGTGAGTACTCCCCACCAAAGGAGTACCTCAAATGCAACCTGACAACGAACGTCCCCCGACACCTTCCATCGACCACGGAAACGAACAACCCGGCAGCTCCGTC
>JBLYYW010000159.1:0-3734 GCA_048550155.1 Acidimicrobiales bacterium
ACGACCAGCAGGTTCAGTGTTGACGCGTCCGAGTTGAGAGATTCGAACATCACCAGGACGCCAGAGGCGAACATGAGTGGCACGCCGATCAAACCCCAAACGGACAGCCAGCGGGGGATGAGCCCGTTTCGAAAGAACGCCCAGTTGAGCAGCAGTGCCGTGAGGCTGAAGATCATTTGGGCGCCCAGATAGCCCGTCCAATCGCTGGCCGCCTTGAGCGACTGGGCCAGTACCTCGGCACTCGCCGTGTCTGCGCTTCCGGCTGCGGCGTACTCCCAGCTGAGTGGAACCAGGAGCAGGCCAGCGACAAGGCCGATAGTGATCATCGTCACCTCGAGCGTTCTGGCCAACAGATAGCTGAGTGCCAATTTCTCATTGTGAATCCGGAGTATGGGATAGAGCAGGACGGCCGTACCGACCATTGCGGTGAGCATCACGAAGAGGAGCATGTGGCCAGCGAGGAGTGACGCTTGGTCGGAGTGAACTGCGGAGAGCAGGTCCTCAGCTCCGAGCGTTGACGACATGATCACGACGCTCATCACGCCGGTAACCGTCGCGAGTACGAAAAGCCAGCCGATTCGTTGCGCCGGTTCCTTGAAGTACTTCACTTCACACCTCCAGAATCCGATCTTGTGTCCACTGTTGCCAAGGCGATGCAGTTTGGGTAGAGACGAAGGTCAGGGAAACGCAATCACGCTCGTTCTTGGTGCGGCTCGACCCTCGAACCGGGCTGCTAGGCGACGGTAGCCATGTCGCGGGTGGCGACGACCGCGCATCCGGTCCCGAGAAGGTCGTCCACAACAACATCGCCCATCTTCACCGGTGCGGTCAGACGAACGAGCCTCAATTCCTGGCACGCACCGCGCACCAGATCCTTGGGGATATCGCCGTCGGTCTTCACGGGCAGCCGGGGCCACAAACCACCGCTGATCGCAACGGTCGTGGTGAGGTTGCGGCGGGGGTCGGTGTGTTCCTGTGCGGCGTACCGGTCACCCTTCCGGCACGAGGAACCCCGAATCTCGATGATGTCGCCGTGGCTGTCTTCATCGACCTCGAGCCGACAGCCGAGCGGGCAGCCGATGCACAAGTAGGCATACGTGGTGGTGTCATCAGAGGCGGTTGCGTCGGTGGTCATCGGGGTACCACCTCCACGTTGAGCGAGTCTCCCTGGAACCCTTCGAGCACACCAGGCCGAAGTTTCAAGGTCACCATTTCGGCTGGCACCACATACCGCAGCCGGCGTTCGTGCACCACGGCACCCTCGGTGTCCCGGAGCCGGAGCATGCTCCTCTCCAGCGGCTTGCGGACCCGCATGTAGACCGTGTGGGGTTGGTCGGTGGTGACGGTGTGGGGCACGCAATAGGCGACGTTGGCTCCCGGTTGTAGACGCACGTTGTCGTGAGGTGGTCTGACCCCGGAAGCGAACCGGCCGGCGTGCCCGCCAGCCAGCTCGGCCTCAGCGCTCACGAAGTCGACCAGGTCGTGGATGTGCACAACGTTGCCGCAGGCGAACACACCATCACGAGAGGTTTCCATCGTGCTCGAAACAATCGGTCCCGACGTGGTGGGATCTAGTCGCAACCGAAGTTCCCGGCTCAACTCGTTCTCCGGTATCAGACCCACCGAAACCAAGAGCGTGTCGCAAGGAACATCCCACGCTTTCGATAGCACCGGTTTGAGGTGGTCATCGACCGGGGCCACTGTCACTTTGTCGATCCGGTCCCGACCGTGGATCTCCACCACGGTGGTGGACAGATGCAGGGGGATGTCGAAGTCGTGGAGACACTGCACGATGTTGCGACTGAGGCCGTTGGCATGAGGCATCAGTTCGAAGACACCGGCCACCTCCACCCCCTCCAAGGTGAGACGGCGGGCCATGATCAACCCGATGTCACCCGAGCCAAGGATCACGACCCGGCGGCCGGGCAGCACTCCGTTCATATTCACCAACCGCTGGGCGGCCCCGGCGGTGAAGATTCCGGCTGGTCGCCCACCCGGGATCCGGATGGCTGCCCTGGTTCGTTCCCGTGCCCCCATTGCCAGCACGGTGGAACGAGTGTCGAGGATGGATACTCCGTGTTCGGCGGACAGGAGTTTGAGGTTCAGGTGACTGTCGATGTCGAGCATGTAGGCGCTGGTGAGCACGTCGACACCGTCGTCGAGGGCGCTCTCGAGAATCCGTTGGGCGTACTCGGGACCGGTGAGTTCTTCGCCGAGGTGGTGGAGGCCGAACCCGGAGTGGATGCACTGGAGCAGGATCCCGCCCGCTTCGGGTTCACGGTCGACAACGAGCACTCGTTCAGCCCCGGCATTTCGGGCCGCCATTGCAGCGCCCAGGCCAGCGGGCCCGCCACCGGCAACCACCACGTCGTATTTCGGGTGCAGCATATGTGGGCGATCGTCGATCATGTCGCATCCTCCATCGGCTCAAGACCCCCGTCGGCGTCCGGACGGTCGAGGACCAGCCACGAGCCGGGGCCCCTCTTGGTGACCTCGGACATGTTGATGTCGAGTTCCCGGGACAGCAGCTCGAGGCAGTTGGTGGCACAGAACCCGCCCTGGCACCGGCCCATGCCGGCCCGGGTGCGGAACTTCAGCCCGTCGACAGTGGTTGCGCCCCGTTCGATGGCGTCGCACACCTCACCTTCGGTGACGAATTCGCACCGGCATACAATCCGCCGGTAGCGGTGGTCGGTGTCGGCCAGCTGTCGCTGGTCCTCGTTGGAAAGGGATGCGAAATGGATCGGCCGTTCGATCCGGTTCAGAGGCACCTGTGGTTCGAGCTCCAGGCCTTCCTGGTAAAGGAGATCGGCGACGTAGCGAGCGATGGCGGGAGCCGCGGTGAGTCCGGGGGATTGGATGCCGGCCACGTTCACGAATCCGGGCGCTTGGGTGGTTCCGATCAGGAAGTCATCGCCCTGGATCGTGGCCCTGGTACCGGCGAACTGGGCGATGATGTCGCGCTCGCTGAGGGAGGGAACCAGCCGCCGGGCCTCGTTGAACACTTTCGACTCGCCGGCTGTGGTGGTCTTGATGTCGCCGAGGTCGTCGACTTCCTCGGCGGTGGGGCCCACCATGATCGTGCCGTCGTAGGTGGGGATGACCAGGGTGCCCTTGCTGACCGGATTCGGGCAGGGATAGATGACGTGGCGAACCAGGTGGCGGAGGCGCTTGTCGAGCAGGTACTCCTCGCCCTTGCGGCCCCGTATCTCGAACCCGTCGATCCCAGCCATGTTCGCGACAGTCGCAGCTCCAAGGCCGGCGGCATTGATGACGAACCGACACTCGATCTCGGCGCCGGGGGTGGAGACCGTCCAGGTATCGCCGTTGTGGTTGAGGTCGGTCACGGGTGAGTTGGTGAGGAGTTCAACGCCGTTGGCGGCCGCCGCCTCAACGAGCCCGAACACCGCCTCGTAGGGATTGACTACGCCGGTGTGAGGAGAAAAGACGCCGGCGATCACGCCGCGAGTGACCTGGGGTTCGGCGGTGCAGATCTGGTCGCGGGACAACATCTGCACGCCGCCTATGTCCTTCTCTTCGGCGTTCTCGATCAGGTGATCGAGCGCCGGTAGGTCGGCTTCGGTGAGTGCCACGGTGAGTTCGCCGACCCGAGCGAACCCGAAGCCCAGTTCTGCGCACAACGGGTCCCACAGTTGATTGCCCCACCACTCCAGACGGCCCTTGAGCGTTTCGGTGTCGGTGTGGTGGCCGCCGTGGATGATGCCACTGTTGGC
>JBLYYW010000160.1:0-3367 GCA_048550155.1 Acidimicrobiales bacterium
CGAGTCATGTTCTCACTCGCCGGTCCGCTCGTTCCTCGCATCACCGGCTCGCTTCATGACTCGCTCTTCCTCCGCTCGCTACGGGATTGCGTCGCCCACTGAACCTTGAGCAACCTGGCGGCTTCGCCCGGTTCGAGTCCGACGAAGGGTGACCCGTGAAGCGAAGCGGGCAATGCGACGGAGGAGCGAGCCCGCTGAGTGAGAACACGGGTCCCCTGAGGAGGCGAGAAACGGAACCTCCGTGGCAACGGACCCCCTGTAGGGGTATTTCAGTCCAGGTAGCCGCGGAGTTTGTCTGAGCGGAGGGGGTGGCGAAGCTTGGCCAGGGTCTTGTTTTCGATCTGGCGGATTCGTTCGCGGGTAACACCGAACGCCTTACCCACTTCTTCCAGCGTCCGCGGCTGACCGTCATCGATTCCGAAGCGGAGCTTGACCACCTCGGCTTCGCGTTCGCTCAGTTCCTTCATCACTTCGCTGACCGCAGCGGCCAGCATGTGGCGGGCTGCCACGTCCACAGGGGCTGCGCCCTTGTCAGGGATGAAATCGGCCATCGAGCTGTCTTCTTCGTCACCCACGGGGGTATCGAGACTGAACGCTTCTTGACGAGCGATTCGGAGGATCTCCTCCACCCGCTGTGGCGTCATGTCGACGTCCTTGGCGATCTCGGCCATCGTCGGGTCTCGCTCGAGCCGCTGACCCAGCGACCGCTGGCTTCGGATCACCCGGTTCATGGATTCGACCATGTGAACCGGCACCCGGATCGTGCGGGACTGATCGGCGATGGCGCGGGTGATCGACTGCCGGATCCACCAGGTTGCGTAGGTGGAGAATTTGAATCCACGGGCGTAGTCGAACTTCTGAACCGCCCGCATCAGACCAAGATTGCCCTCCTGGATGAGATCCAGCATGGCGACACCTCGGCCGGTGTACCGCTTGGCGATCGACACGACCAACCGGAGATTGGCGGCGGTCAGATCGTTTCGGGCTCGCTCTCCGTCATGAACCGCGTTGCGGATGCGACGCCGCTCCTCAGGATCGAGATTGTCCCACTCGCCCGACATCACCAGCTCGGTCTGCCGATCCGAGTCTTTGGTGCCTTGCTCTATTCGCTTGGCCAGGTCCACCTCTTCGTCGGCGGCGAGCAACGGGACACGACCGATTTCTTTGAGGTACATCCTGACCGGATCACCCGAACCCGACGCCTTGGCGACCGCCTGGGCAGCGATTGCAGCCGAGTCGGGGCGACGACGACGGCGCGATGTTGGGTGAGGTTGGTGATCCTCGTCGGCTTCCTCGATCAGGTCGTGATCAAAAGGAACACTGTTCTCGGACAGGAAACCCTCCACCTCCTGAAGTAGTTCGGGGGTGAGCTCGATGTTGTGCATCACCTCGACCACGTCATCAGGGGTCAGAGTCCGGCCCGCCTTGGCGCGCAGCAGCAGTCGATCGCGGTGTTCTTGGCTGAACATCGGTGGTTTTGCATGCAACGTCAGGGGGTGACCTCCTCTCCAGTCCCTAACCAAGCTAGCAACTGTGACACCGTCAGCTCCTGCGAATGCTCTGAGGTAAGTGACTCCAGTGTTTCTTGGAACCATCGAAGTTCGGAGGTCAGCGCAGTTTGATCTGCTACCGAGGTGGGGTCGAAGCTGCGCAATCGAGCCGTTCGCTCCCGTTCGATAAGGAGGCGCCAAAGCTGACAGGCGACGTCGAGCGGATCGGCCTCGGCAGGTTCGACCGCAAGTCGGTACAGCAGGCTCTGATCATCAGAATCGACCGCATTGGCGACCGAATCGAAATCGCCGGCCTCTACCAGAAGAGCAAAAAGGTCACCGAGTCGTTCGACGGTGAAGGCATCGCCCACCACGAGCGCGCCGATTGCTGCCGGGTCCTGAATCGCAAGCTGGAGGGCGAGCAGCTCAACCGGCGGATACCGATCAGGGCGCCGAGGCTGCCGGGACGGGGGCGACCCCCGGTAACCCGGATCGTCGCGGAGGTCGATGTACTGATCGGGGGGTGGACCATCGTAGAAGTAGCCGTCATCGGGCGGGCCGGCGGCGCGACGGTCGTTGGTGCGATTCTGACGCTGAGTGGGGCGACGCTGTGAGCCGCCGAATTGGCGCGCAGCGGGCGACGCGAACATCGACCGAATCGTCTCGATGGCCATCTGAGTGTGGTCGGCGATCTGAAGGGCATATGCATCGCGCACCAGAGAATCCGGATGTTCCATCACCACAGCGATCGCTTCCTCGGCGGCGCGGGCCCGGCCCTCGACGGTGTCCATATCGGCACCCCGAAGGACACGATTCACCCGGAACTCCAAAAACGGCCGAGCCTGGGTGACTGCGGCCGCGAGACGTTCGGGATTGCTGAAGGCGAGGTCGCCGGGATCGACCCCGGCCGGAAGATCAACGACCCTTACGTCGAGGTCGTAGTGCTTCTCCCACTCATAGAAACGAGCTGCCGCATTCTGACCGGCGTTATCGCCATCGAAACTGAGCACAACTCGATTGCAGTACTTCTTGAGTTCCTTGACGTGACGTTCGGTAAGTGCGGTTCCACACGTAGCCACCGCACGAGGCACCCCGGCGATGTGGTAGCCGATCACGTCGGTGTATCCCTCGCAGATCACAACCTCTTCGGCCGCCACGATGTTGCTCTTGGCACGATCGAGTCCGTACAGCACGCTGGACTTGTTGTAGACCGGCGAGTCCTTGCTGTTCATGTATTTGGCGCCTTCTCCCCCGGGAAGGATGCGGCCACCGAATCCGATGTGGTTGCCTCGGACGTCTTTGATCGGGAACAACACCCGGGCACGAAACCAGTCTTGTTGTTTGTTGCGACGATTGATCAGCCCCAACCCGGCGTCGACGAGGTCTTTGTTGGAGGCCTTCAAGTGCAGCGCCAGCTGATCCCAATCGTCGGGGGCCCAGCCCATCTCGAACTCTCGCACTATCTCCCCGGTGTACCCCCGCTCCCGCAGATAGGCACGGGCCGGCGCCGCCGCAGAACTCTTCAACAACAGATCGTGATACCACTGGGCAGCTTCTTTGAGCAGCTCCTGAAGATGCTCTTTTCGTTTGCGGTCCTTGCCCTGGTTGGCGTCGGTGTAGCGCAGCTGGATGCCGGTCTTGTTGGCCAACCACTCGATGGCCTCGACGAAGTCGAACCCTTCCTTCTCCCGGACGAAGGTGATGACATCACCTTTGGCATGGCAGCCAAAGCAGTAATAGAGGTTCCGCTCGGCGTTGACACTGAACGAGCCCGAGCGCTCCGAATGGAACGGGCACAGGCCCGTGAACCGAGTGCCGACCCGTTTCAGCTGGGTGTAGCCAGAGACGACCTGGACGATGTCGCTCTCGTCCCGCAC
>JBLYYW010000161.1:0-4243 GCA_048550155.1 Acidimicrobiales bacterium
CGGAGCCCGGATCGATAGTGGCGACCACCCGTCCGTCGAGCGTCACGACACCAGCCCGATAACCCTCGACGTCGAGGCGGACCTCGGTTGAAGGGGCCAGCACCAGTGGACGGTTGAAAATCATGTGGGCGGCGACCGGTACGACGACCAGCGCCTCGAAGTCCGGTTCGACCACCGGCCCTCCGGCTGAGAGCGAGTACGCGGTTGATCCGGTCGGGGTCGCCACGATCAAACCATCGGCTTTGTAGGTCGTGAATCGCTGATCACCGATGGTCGCCAGCAGCGAAACGATATGGCCACTCTCGGCTCGCTCCACGACCGCCTCGTTCAGCGCCAGCCCCAAACGTTGACCATCAGAGTCCAGGACTTCGACCATCATTCGCTCTTCGATGACAAGCTCGCCATCTCGCCAGGCCGACAGCGAGGTCTCCAGTTGATCGGGGTCGGTCTCGGCCAGATATCCCAGGTCACCGGCGTTGACGCCCAGCAACGGCACCTGGTGATCGACTACCAAATGGGTTGCCCGAAGCATGGTGCCATCGCCGCCGAAACTCAGGCACAGATCGATACCTTCTGCGAAAGACTCCTCATCCACACCGAGTTCGGCGTGGTTGATCAGCTCGGCGTCGACCTTTGGCATCCGGACCACGACCTTGCATTCCTCGCACCACTCGAGAGCGCGAACGACCAGGTCGAGCACTTCGGGGCGATGGTGATGGAGAACAATGCCAATGGTGGTCATGACGTTTCGTTTCCCTTTTCGGCTTCGGAGACAGCCGCCTCGAGCATCGACACCACCTCATCATGACCGGTGTCAGACACAAAATGGCCCACAAATTCAACATTGCCGGCTCGGCCGGTGATGGGCGAGACCATGAGTCCGGCACACCTCAGCCCAACGTGTGCGGAATGGGCTGTCACCTCATTCAGGACTCGCAGCCAGATCGCGGGGTCGGTGATAACACCGTTTCCCCTGGATACTTCCTGACGGCCGGCTTCGAATTGGGGTTTGATCAGCAGAAGCGCGTCTACCACAGCGAGCTCAGCGACGACGGGTACGACCAACTTGAGAGAGATGAACGAGACGTCTCCCACCGCCAGGGTCGGTTCATTGGCGAATTGAGTCGACGTCACCGACCTGATGTCGGTTTGTTCCCGAACCTGAACCCTGGGGTCGCTGCGGAGCCGTTCATGTAGCTGGTGAGTTCCGACATCGACCGCGACCACGGAGGCGGCTCCGTTCTGCAGCAAGCAGTCGGTGAACCCGCCGGTGGAGGAACCGATGTCAACACAATGCCGACCGGCGGGATCTACAGCGAACCTCTCGAGAGCGGCCGCGAGTTTTTCGCCCGCACGGCTCACGTACCGGGGCGGATCGCCGCTGACCCTGACGTCCTCGGCTGGGTCCACCTGGCGGGCAGCTTTCGTGGTCGGGGCTCCACCGACCAAGACTCGGCCTGCTTCGATGAGACGTTTTGCGACCTCGCGGCTGGGCGCGAGGCCCCGTCGAACCAGCTCGGCATCCAGGCGTCGACGTGCCGCCACCGCTCCTCCTCTCCCCGCTACAGCCCGACCACGCTGGCCACAACAGCCGCTGCATCGTCGGCGATCAGGTCGGGTGCCGGCTCAAGCATCTCCGCCTCGGCGAGCGAGGTCACACCGGAGAGCACCATCGCGAAGCGAAACCCGGCGGAGCGGGCAAAATCGCCATCGGTATCGTTGCGGTCACCGACCATGAGCGCGTCTGGGCCGATTCGAGCAACCGCGAGGTCGGCCATGGGTTGGTGTGGCTTGCCGGCCACGACCGGGGCGATTTCTGCGGAGGTGGCCACTGCAGCAACGATCGACCCGCCACCGGCCCAGAGGCCATGCTCGGTCGGATAGGTCGGATCGTGGTTGGTCCCGATGAAGCGGGCCCCGTTGCGGACGGCCGTCACTGCCATCCGCAGGCGGTCATAGTTCAGATCGAAGTCGAGTCCGACGATGACGGCATCGAGCACGGGGAGACCGGCGTCGGGATCGGCGACCGGCACGCAGCTCGCCCCTCGGGCAAGGACGGCTTCTTCGATTCCAGCGCCCCCCAGCACGAAAACCCGCTCGCCGGGCTCCACCAGGCTGGCGGCAGCCATGGCCGAGGACAGCACGCGGCCCGACGCGTCGATCCCAAAACGACCCAACTTTGCTTCCTGGGTCGCAACCGTGGCGGCCGAATTGTTGGTTGCGAACAGGACTCGATGTTCGGCCTCGATGAGCCGTGACACTGCCTCACAGGCGCTCATGATCGGGTCGGTTCCGTGCCACAGAACACCATCGAGGTCGAAAACGAAGCCGGAAACAGGGTCGATGGAACCAGACCGTATCCGACCGATTGGGCAGCGACGAGTTGGGCCACCGCCGCGACGAGCTTCTGTCGCCCCCAGACAACAAACCCCGGAAAAATCGTCGTGCCAGTACAACCCATGTGGTGGCACGACGACAGAAGAGCGGAATGTCGTGGGGTAACGCCAGAACAGCAGACTTACCTAGCCGCGGACAGGCATCTCGCCCTACAGGCAGCTCTGAGCGTTCCGTACTCTCAGACAGCGTGCGGCAGATAGGGCGGATTGTGGCGACTCTGGTGTTATCGATGTCTTCGATGGCCCTCGCGTCTCCTGCTGACGCCCAGGCGCTGCCGCACTGCGTCGCTGTCGGTGAGGTGATCGAGGGCACCCTGTCGGCCGCTGGGACGTGCCGGCTCCGTCGCTCCGGCGGGACAGACGGATCCGAGATCACGTGCGAGTACAACTATCTGTTCAACGACTCAGATGTCTCGGTGTATCAGCCATCTCCGGGCGTCTACTCCAGCGGTACCGACAACAACGGCTCGGTCACCGTGACCATTACCGAGGTGATCATCGGCTCGACATCGGGGTCCAGCCTCGAGTTCGAGACCGTCACCCTCGAAGGAGCCGCTCGTCAGTTCAGCTCGACCGGTCGTTGGTACCGGAGATTCTGCTCTGACAGCGACGGCCTGATCGCCGTGGACGGACCGCTGCCGTCCGGGCCGACCAAGTCGGTCGCCGACGTCATCGAAGAGGCTGCCGCATCGTTGCAGCCCGTGGCTCCCGACACCATCAACCATTCCGGTCCCGGCAGCATTCTCCAGCTCGCGACATTCTTCTGGCTCGAGGGGGTGGACTTGGAGAGCAATCCTCTCACGTCCCAATCAAGTCACGGCAATCTGGTCGTCACCGTCGTTGCCCAACCCTCAGAGTTCTTCTTCGAGGTCGACGGTCAACGCTACGACTGTGGCGCCCGCAACACCGTTTGGACACGCGGCCTCGACGAGAACGATCCGGGTGCGTGCACCCACACGTTCTTCGATGCCCCCGACGGAGAGAGGGCAATCGAACTCGATCTCGTGCTTGTGCACACCACCTCGTGGGCGGCCAACATCGGCGGCCTCGGTGGCGACTTGGCTCCTGTCCCTGCTCGCACCAACGGAATCGTTCACCCGGTGTTCGAGGTCGTCGGCTTGGCCGGTGATCGGTAGCGCACGCCCGCGTTGTCTGTGGGCCGCTACGCGGCGCTAGCCTCCTCAGCGGGCTCGGCGATGCCGGCATTGCCCCGCTCGGGTGCTTCAACCCCAACTGTCAGAGACAAATGTTGAGGAGAAGAACCATGAACTTGTGTGTCCTTCAGGGCGTCGTCGTTGGCGACCCAAGAATCGTCGAGCTTCGGTCCGGAGCCACTGCGCTCAGTTTCGATGTTCAGACCCAGGTCGAGCGACGAACTCGTGCGTCGGTTCCCGTCGAGTGGACCGGGCCCGCCTCGCGGCTACCCACGGTGACGTCGGGCGCATCGGTTGCCGTGGTGGGTTCGGTTGCACGCCGGTTCTTCCGGGCTGGTGGATCGGTCCAGACCAGGGTCTATGTGAAGCCTGCCAAGATCGTAGTGAAACAGAAGAAACGGCAGGACGCTGCGTTGGCCGACGCGCTGGCGACAACGCTTACGACGCTGGGCGAGCCTACGTCCTAGGCCGCTCCTGCCAGCGAGACGATCCTGTCGATTGCGTCGTCGAGAAACTGCTGAGTTGTGGCGAAGTTGAGTCGCGCAAACGAGGTCGATTGACGGCCGAAGTTGATGCCAGGATCGATTCCGAGCCTGGCCTTGTCGAGCAGATGGCCCGCGGGGTCGTCGGCGATCGGGGTGTCTGAGAAGTCCAACCAAGCCAAGTAGGTCGCCTCGGGGATGTCGAACCCGA
>JBLYYW010000162.1:0-4001 GCA_048550155.1 Acidimicrobiales bacterium
ATAGGAGACCAGGATCGAGTCGAACTGGTCCTGGCGGTTGAACAACTCTTGGGCAGTCTCGGTCGGATACTGACTGAGGATCGCACCGAGCGTCGAGTTCGACTCGCCGAATCGGCTGATGCCGACAAGTTCCATGTCGACCTGGCCGTCGGGGGTGACGATGCCGTAGGTGCTACCGATCTCGAAGCCGTTGTCTCGGGCGGCGTCCTGATCGAGGGAGAATTCCATCCCACTTTCCGGGGCGCGACCTTCGACGATCGTGAAGCTGTTCAGGGCCGGATCGTCAACCCATGAGAAGCCGATGAGAGGTGGCCCGAACGTTGTCAGCGCGGTCCCATCGGACTTCACCGGTTGAATGTTCTCGGCCTCGACCAGGCCGACTGCGTTGGCGACACCGTCGATACTCGTGACGGTGAGCTCCAGCTCTTCATCCAACGGTTGGGCTGATCCGAAGTCCGATTGGGGTCGGATCTCGAGATCGGTGCCACCGACGATTTCTTCAGACAGAGAACCGAAGCTGTTGCGCAGCCCGTCGCCGAGGACCAGCGAGGAGACAACAAAGCTGACGCCGAGCACGACGGCGAATGTGGTGAGAGCCAACCGAATCTTGTTGGCGTTGAGGGTGCGGATGGTGAGATTGAGCATGTCAGTCACCCATCGCGATCATGTGGTTGATGACGCTGTCGGCGGTGGGGGAGATGATCTCGTCAACGATGCGTCCGTCGGCCAGGAACACGGCTCGATCCGCGTACGCAGCTGCGATCGGGTCGTGAGTGACCATCACGATCGTCTGTCCCATGTCGTCGACGGCGGACCGCATGAAACTCAGGATCTCGGCGCCGGTGCGGCTGTCGAGATTGCCGGTTGGTTCGTCGGCGAAGATTACCTTGGGTTGTGAGGCCAAAGCCCTGGCCACGGCGACCCGCTGGCGCTGACCGCCGCTCAGCTCGTCGGGGCGGTGGTTCAGCCGATCACCCAGACCGACGGTGGTGATGACCGTGTCGAGCCATGCTCGGTCGGGCTTGGACTTGGCAAGGGCGGTTGGAAGGGTGATGTTCTCTTCAACGGTGAGGGTGGGAATGAGATTGAAGGCCTGGAAGACGAACCCGACCTGGTCCCGACGGAGTCGGGTGAGCTCCTTTTCATTGAGGTCGCCCAGTTGAACACCGCCGACCGACACCGAACCTGATGTCAGTTGGTCGAGCCCGGCGACGCAGTGCATCAGCGTGGATTTGCCCGAACCGGACGGACCCATGATGGCGGTGAATGCCCCCTGGGTGAAGTCCACACTGACGCCGTCGAGGGCTCGAACTTCAGTGTCGCCGGTGCGGTAGGTCTTGACCGCATTCCGGGCACTCGCCGCGATCGTCGGCGGAGTGACCGGTGGTTTCGTTGCCGTTGACCCAGTAGTGGTTTCGATGGCGAGTAGTGACATTGGAGGTTCCCTCGTGACTAGGCGATGTGTTTACCTCCTCACCCTCCATCTGATCGGACCCGCTGAACATGCGGGACAACCCCCAACGTCCCCCCAATGACCCTGAGCAGACCCTGACTCCGACCCCGAGTCTCTGCCGTCGCCCACCCCCAAATTGCGTCGCCCCACCACATTCGCCCCAAAAATCGTCGCCCAACGACACTCCATGTACCCGCACGACGCCAGAACAGCCAGATGTGCTGGGATCACGACAGAACACCGCGCGTCGGCCCGGTATCCTCTCCGGCCAAGCCCTTGTAGCTCAGTGGATAGAGCGTCGGTTTCCTAAACCGTGCGTCGCAAGTTCGATTCTTGCCAAGGGCGCCGGCACAATCCCTGGTCAGAGGCTTGGATGGACTAGATCCCGGGCCTTCAAAGGGCCGGAAACAGGATTTGTCCCATACGTTGTCCCATATTCTGGCTACCGTCGGATCATGGCTGGCGGCAGAGGGAGCATTCGACTCAAGCGGGAACCCGACTACTGGGAGGTGCGGGCCTACGCCGGCCGCGATCCCGGTACGGGTAGGCAACGTTACGTCAGCCGTACGGTCCGTGGCGGCAAGCGCAATGCGCAGAGGCTGCTCGCCGCGCTCACCACCGAGCTTCAGACCCACGGCCCAACCGACCGCCGCACGGTGAACGAACTGCTCACCGCCCATGTCGACCACCTCGAGGCTCGCGGCCGGCAGGCCCGCACCATCGAGGGCTACCGGACCATCGCCAGAGGAGTCGAGGCCGACTCGTTGCTCGGAACCACCTCGATGGACAAGATCACCGTCAAGGCCATCGACGACTTCTACAACCGCCTCGGAGGCCGCGGCCTGTCCCCGGGCACCGTTGGTCGCTACCACGCCCTCCTTCGCTCGGCGTTCAAGCAAGCCATGGCATGGGGATGGACAGCCACAAACCCCGTCCAGCTGGCCACTCCACCGTCGGTGCCCAGGGTCGGCCGCAAGATCGCGACCCCGAAGGTGGTTGCCGCCCTCTTGGCCGAAGCGACTGCCAGCCGCAACGCCGAGAACCTCGTTGCCTTCCGCCTCCTGGCTGCGACCGGGGCCCGACGAGGCGAGATCTGTGGGTTGCGCTGGTCAGCGGTCGACCTCGACCGCGGGCGTATCGAGATCCGTGCGGCAATGGCCCAGCTCAACAATCGAAAGGTCGTCGAGAAGGAACCCAAGACCCACCAGATACGAGAAGTCACCGTCGACGACCAGACGATCGATCTCCTTCGCAAACATCACGGATCCCAGATTGGGTTGGCCGCCGAACTCGGCTCAGAACTGTCGAGTGAGGCGTTCGTCCTCGCTGACTTCAGCCTCGACCCCACCGGCGAGGCCCCCACCCAGCCGAACCGCCTCACCCAAGCCTTCGCCCGAATCCGGGCGAGGGTCCCTGGAGCCGAAGACATGCGACTTCACGATCTTCGCCATTGGTACGCCAGCACCCAACTCGACGCCGGTGAACCGTTGCCCGCCGTCGCTGCAAGAATCGGCGACCACGTCGAAACGCTCGCCAAGGTCTACGCCCACAAGGGCCACCGCGGTGATCAGCAGGCCGCCGACCACATCGGAGGACTACTCGACGGCACGTGAGTTCAGACCCGTGAAGTGAGCCGGGACAGAGCCAGTAGCCAACTGACACCGTGCGCGGAGTCAGATCCCTCGTAGCGCAAACCCGTCCTGGCTGTCCCTGGGCGGGGTATGGCGACGTTCGTACGCGATTCGACTGGTAGTTCACTCCCCGCTGGATCTCGCGGGCACATGTGGCCGCTCTTGACGTCCCAGGGGCGGGCATGAGGACCAAGAACTCGCCGAACCTTCGCCTGGTCTACACAGTTTCCGAAGCGGCCGAACTACTCGGGATCGGCCGGTCAACGGCCTATGAACTCGTCGCCCGCGGCGACTTGCCCACGGTTCGACTCGGTCACCGCGTCGTCGTCTCGCGGCCCACCCTGACCGACCTCCTCGGCTTCCAGCCCCCGCTTCCCGGCGAGCTCGACGCCCTACGGTCCTCACTCAGCGAGCCGCTCAGCAAACCCGGCCGCACCACGGCCCGTCGCCACCAGAGCGGACCCAGCCAACCGACTCTGTTCAGCGCCTGACCCGCCGACCATGCGCCGCTCACCCACCTCCCAGCAACTCACGACATTCATCACAGACGGGTGCACAGGCACTCTGTCCCACCTCCCGGCAACTACCTCCCGGTCCTTCTTGAAGGCAGCGTCGTGACAGCCCGTGTGACCACGTTGAAGGGACCGGATGCCGGTGCGTACTACGTCGAGGCCCTTCCCAGCTATTACCTCCAGGCCGGTGAGCCGCGGGGTCAGTGGCACGGACGAGGAGCAGCAACGCTTGGGCTGAGCGGACCGATCAGGGATGAGGACTTCCTGGCCGTGATGGCAGGAGAACATCCTGACCGGCCGGGCTGGCCGCTGGGCCGACGCTATGGCGAGAGCTCGGTTCGAGGGTTCGACATCACGTGCTCGGCCCCGAAGTCGGTGTCGATCCTGTTCGCAGTCGGCGATGAG
>JBLYYW010000163.1:0-5467 GCA_048550155.1 Acidimicrobiales bacterium
AACGCCGTCGGCCCGGACCAGTACCCGTTCCGCGGGTAGCGCCGGCTTCGCAAACGGTTGCATTAGTGCTGTCATCGTGTTCCCCTGTCTAGGTCTGTCCGGAGACCGACTCCCCTGGTATCCAAGCCGATGGCCCCAATTCGCATCGGATTTTGGCGAGTGTTGCAGGTTTGTGACGCGGAATCGAGGTCGACGGCGAGCTTTTGGCTGTCTGCTTCACATTCGGATGCCGTGGCGACGGTCACCTGCCGGGCTTCTGATTCTGGTTGAAGGAACCTCAGTGACGCCGATAGGTGAGCGTCCCCTACTAGCCTAATGGGGCTAAGTACATCCCTACGGGCGTCGTCAGGCCGCGAAGTCCGATCTTCGAAGAGTGCGCACTACGTGATCAAACTCGAAAACGTGACAAAGGAATACAAGGGCTCATCTGTTGCGCTCAAAGACGCCTCTGCTGAAATCAGCAAGGGCGAGTTCGTGTTCCTCGTCGGTCCTTCGGGCTCGGGAAAGTCTACGTTTCTTCGACTGCTCAACAAGCAAGAAGTGGCAGACAGCGGGCGGGTTCTGGTCAACGGCAAAGATGTCGGAGATCTGCACCCGTGGAAGGTTCCACTGCTGCGGCGCCAGATCGGTTGTGTGTTCCAGGACTTCAAGCTGTTGCCGTCCCGAACCGTGCGCGAGAATGTGAGCTTCGCTCTAGAGGTGATCGGCAAACCCAAACACATCATCGAGACGCAGGTGCCTGCGATTTGTGAGCTGGTCGGGTTGGGGGACAAGATCGACAAGTATCCCCACCAGCTGTCCGGCGGCGAACAGCAGCGCGTGAGTATTGCTCGAGCCTTCGTCAATCGCCCCGTGATCCTCCTGGCCGACGAGCCCACCGGAAACCTCGACCCCCAGACCGCCAACGGCATCATGTGGTTGCTCGACCGCATCAACCGTTCCGCCAACACCACCGTCGTCATGGCAACCCACGACCGCGGAATCGTCGACACCATGCGTCGTCGCGTGATCGAACTGTCCCACGGTTCCATCGTGCGGGACCAGAGCCGCGGCGTGTACGACTGAGCAGGAGAGACAAATGGCCGTTCGGGTCGATTACATCGCCAAGGAAACCGCCTACAACATCATTCGCAATCCTTCGCTCAGCATCGCCACCGTCTTGACCGTGGCCGTGTCGCTCTCGCTGTTGGGGGCTGCCCTGGTGATCCAGCAAGGTGTTTCAGGTCTTCAGACCCGATTCAAGGACGACGTCGAATTCATCATCTGGATCAACAACGACGCCAGCGAGGAACAGGTCGCCTCGGTTCAGCGCGCCCTCGATGATTCACCGGTCGTGAAGACCAGTACCTTCATCAACCGAGCACAGACCTTTGCCGAGTTCGAGGAGTACTTCGCCGAATCACCAGAGGTGCTGGCAGCGGTAACGCCCGAAGATCTGCCAACCTCGTTCCGGGTTGTCCCGGTGAACCCCGAACTCAGCGTGGTCGAACAACTCGGTCGACAGTTCACACCACTCCCAGGGGTGCGACAGGTCGACTTTGCGGGCGACTACATCCGGCGGCTCAATCAGTTCTCCTCAGCCGCCAGCATCACTATGACCGTGGCAGCGCTCGCCAGTGGGTTGGCTTCCAGTTTGTTGATGTACAACACGATCCGTACGGCCCTGTTCGCTCGACGGCGAGAAGTCGAAGTAATGAGGTTGGTGGGCGCAACCAACTGGTTCATTCGGATTCCGTTCATGCTCGAAGGGCTGCTGCAAGGGCTCGTGGGTGCTGCGTTCAGCGCCGGTGCCGTGCTGGCGTTGAACGGTGTGGTGGGTGACGCCGTGCGGGATGCCGATTTTCGGTTGTTCGACTCGTTCGCCTTGGACAATGGTCAGCTGTGGATCATCACCATGGTGCTGCTGGGTGCCGGCGCTCTGATCGGCGCCGTCGGTTCGGGCGTTGCGGTCAGCCGTTACCTCGACGCCTAGCCAAGCCGAATTTGCCGGTGTGGCATGGTCGGCTAGACATCGGGGATGACTCTCACTGTCGATGTGGTGGACCACGTTGCCACGATCACGCTAGACCGACCCGAACGACTGAACGCATTCAACGTACAGATGATGCGCGACCTGATCGACGCCATCGACCGCACTGATTCCGACGACGACGTCCGTGCCGTAGTCGTGACCGGATCGGGCCGGGCGTTCTGTGCCGGAGCTGATTTGCAGAGTGGTGGCGACACATTCGATCACGGCTCAGAACCCGATCGGATTCGTCGAGATGGGGGCGGAATCCTCGCGCTGCGGATCTTCGAATCGACCAAACCGATCATCGCTGCGATCAACGGCCCGGCCGTCGGGGTTGGGATCACGATGACGCTTCCGATGGACATCCGTCTGGCGTCGGACCGGGCCAGGATCGGCTTCGTCTTCACAAAACGGGGCATCGTGCCCGAGGCAGCCAGCTCGTGGTTCCTTCCTCGTCTCGTAGGAATGCCGACAGCCCTCAGATGGTGCTACAGCGGGCGAGTTATGCCGGCCGCGGAGGCAGAAGCCGGGGGACTGGTGGAGCTCGTCCCTCACGACGAGCTGCTTCCGCGTGCAAGAACGCTCGCCACCGAGTTCGCACAGAACGCTCCGGTTTCGGTAGCGCTAACCCGTCAGATGCTGTGGAGAGGTCTCACCTTCGACCATCCGATGGAAGCCCACAGGGTTGACAGTCGAGCGATTGCAGGACTCGGTCGAAGCGCCGATGCGCACGAGGGTGTGGTGAGCTTTCTGGAGAAGCGAACCGCCCAGTGGAGCAACCGCCCCAGCACCGATACCCCCGATGTCTTTCCACAGGAGCTGAGCCGGCAGTTCAGCTGATGCGATCGGTCCCGCTACCGAGGTAGCCCAGGCCCCATCGTACGGACCGTCAGCTGCACAGCTACCGCAGCAACAGTGGAGGTGACAACTGCGAGGGCGATATTCAGCGAGGTAGCGCTGGCGATGACGGTGATAACCACCGGCATCGCCATTCCCACGTAGGCCGCAAAGTAGAACGTTGCGTTGAGTGCACCTCTGTTGGATGGGGTGGCGATCGACTCGGTGATGGCGAGACCAGCCGTCAACAGTGTGCCTGACGCTGCTCCAAGGGCGACCGCCGCGAGCGGAATGAGCTGCCAGATGTCGGTAATGAAGGCCGTCGTTCCGAGAACATAACCTGCCAAACCAATCCACATTGCGAGCCTCAAGCCCGCGAGCGACGAGGGCGAACGTCGAAGAACCGGCCGCGACAACAGAGCTGCGAGCGCAGTGGTCGTGCCAGTCAGCCCGGCGACCATCACGTCGTTGGTACCGCCGATCGCATCCCGGAGGATCACCGGAAACAAGGCGAAACTCGTGGACGGGAACCCGAAGACCCACACTGCAGCCGGCGCCAGCACGGTGAGGAACGTCCACCGGGCGCTTGACGGAACTCCGAGCTGAGGCCGCAACGACACCTCCACGTCCTGGATCTTGGTTTCGGGAAGACCCCACATGCAAACAAGAACCAAGACAGTCGCAGCCGCGTGCACCACATAGGGAACGACCAGGGGCCAAGGTGCCACCCGTTCATACAGCGCCGAGGTGATCGGACCGAATCCGAACCCGACGTACACCATCACCGTCGTGACACCCGCAAGGTGGAGTCGATCCCGATTGTCGAGCGGAGCATCCGACAGCTCGTTGAGCCACGCAGTGCCCACCGAGAGCACCGCCCCACTGACCGCTCCGAGAAGAAGTCGACCGACGAACAGGAGCGTCAGCGAATCGCGACCCGGGATGAGGATCAGGGACGCAACCGCCGAGAGGGCAGTGAATGGCAGAATGAGCGGGCGGCGGCCGAACCGGTCCGAGAGGCGTCCGGCGAAGAGTAGCGATACGAGAATGCCGCCCACGTAGACAGTGAAGATCCCCACCGCTCCCAAATCGGATAGATCAAGCCGATCCTGGTACCGCAGGATCAGGGGGGTGCTCACGTTGGTTCCCCACGCAACAACGAACAAACCGGCAGCAAGAATCCGTTGCTGCCGGTTCATTCGCTTGAGTCTACGACGCTCCTGGGCGGACCCCCGGAGGTGTTTGTGGGGCGCTATCGACGCATCTGAGCTAGCAGCCGCACAACGTAGTAGAACATCGTCATCAGCGAACTGAACAGTCCGAGCGCCGCTGCAACATGGGCCCATGCCGGGAACTGTCGCACCACGTTCTGGGTCTGGTAAAGAATGCTGACACCCGAAAGAGCGATCATTCCGACGCTGAACCAGATCCCGAGGCTGAGGCCGAAGAGCAGCGCGGCGACGATCAACCCGAGAGCGACAAATCCAGCCCACATCACCATGGGCCGAAGGAAGGACAGGTCCCTGCTCGTCGTCATGCCGATCACGGTCAGTCCGGCGAATCCGACGAGAGTAATCACAGCGGCTTGTACCAAGATGCCGCTGCCCCCGTCGCTATCGGCGACGACCTTGAGGAGCGGGGCGAACACGAGAGAGTAGATTCCCGCTTGGCCAAACAAGCCTGCGTACTGAAGATTCGGGTTGTCGATCTTCAATGCTGCGTTGGTGCTCAACGTGCCGCCGAGCCACATGAGGCCGATCAGCAGCAACCACAGCATGTTCGAGCCCCCGAAGGTCTCCAACATGAAATCGGCGATACCGGTGACGAACAGAACAGCCTCGAACGCAACGAAGGCCAGCACCGCCAGGGCGACGTGCTGGTACACCCGAACCAGGAACGCAGAGCGAGTTTCCTCGTCGGTGTTCGCAGCGGGGATGTACTGAGTTGTGGACTGGGCATAAGCCATGTTGGGGGCAACCTCCTGGATGCTGAACTTGTTCCAGTATCCCACGTTTTTGACGGTAAGAAGGTTCCCTCGCTGTAGGCGAAAGGTCGGACGCCGGTAGAATGGAACAGCTGCTTGACAATCACATCCAGCGCATGGGGCTGATCGGTTTCGACGTCGAGACCAGAAGCTGTTTGTGCGACCCGAGTTGCTCAGACTCGTGAAACGGGGCTTTTTGAAGACGGCAACAAGACCGACTTCGCTCTTGCCGCCTAATTTTTAGGTAGTACAGAGGAAAACTGCGAGCCGCGAGGCCACGCAGGGCCTGACCACTACAGCCCGGTAACAGAAGTGGTGGTGGACGATGGGAGAGACCATTGACGGAAAGGGAAAGACTTCTGACTCTGGGGAAAGACCCGGCGGTGAACTAACCCGGTAGATGGACAGCCGTAAGTCCGAACCACGGGAATGGTCGTAGCGGAAGCAGTACCTGCTTGGCGGACGGGGGTTCGATTCCCCCCAGCTCCACGTCGTTCCTCGGCCTAGCGGCCTCGTCACTTACCGCCTTTCGGCGCTGGGGCGCCGAAACGCTTGCGGATTGGGGCGCGTTGGGGTGTGAAACCTGTTCGAGGGCGGACCACGTCGTTCCTCGGCCTTGCGGCCTCGTCACTTAC
>JBLYYW010000164.1:0-9589 GCA_048550155.1 Acidimicrobiales bacterium
GGACCAGCCGACGGCATGCCCACCGACTGCGTCGCCAGCTTCGACAATCTCAGAGTCGTCCCCAAGGCCTACCTTGTCGACCAGATCTGCGAACTAGACCCGGCCCGACTCGCCGAAGCATGCGCCGCCATTCAGGCCGCCATCGACTGCTAGACAAAGCTCTGAGGGCAACGCCGTTCGTCACCCGCCTGGGGCCCAGGCTCGCAGAACGTCGGTGTACCAACGCTTGTGTCGGAGGGGCGAGTTCAACCCAAGGTACACCCGCTCCCTGGAGCGCAGAACTCCTGAACTCGTGGCTGTCGAGACGTTTCGCCTGATCAGGTTGCCGCTGTGGGACCAGAGGTGTGCGAGGGGGCCCGACGAACCACGACACCGAGGCGAACCCGAGCAACTCATTCGACCGGTGGTTTCACCGTTGAGGTACTACTGTCCGCGCATGGCGAGATCGAATCCTGACGTTGATGTTCGTTCCGCCCGCGACCTGTTCCTGGCCACCCAACACACTGCTTACTTCAACACCGCCGCCGTCGGCCTGGCGAGCCTCGCAGTGGCTGCTGCATATCACGCGTACGTCGATGAGTGGACAGAAAGCGGGTTGGACTACGTCAAGGCCGAAGCCGCAGCCGAGTCGGCAAGAACAGCAGTCGCCGGGCTGATCGGGGCCGACCCCTCCGACATAGCGCTGATTGCGTCGGTATCTGCTGCAGCCGGGCTCGTAGCCGCCCAGTTCGGGCCGGCCTCTCCTGGGGAGAACGTCGTGATCGGCCAGCGCGAATACAGCTCGAACCACTTCCCCTGGCGGATGCTGACCGAGAAGGGCTACGACGTCCGCCAAGTGCCGTTTCGCAATGGCGGTCTCGAACCTGACGACGTCGCCCGCTACGTCGACAAAGCGACGCAACTCGTCGCGTTCAGTGGGGTGCAGACAGCGACAGGACACCGGTCCGACATCGCCGCCATAAGCGGGATCGCTCGAGAGGTGGACGCAATCGTCTTCGTCGACGGCGCCCAGATGGTCGGAGCACTACCAGTGGCGCAGGATCTGGCCAGTATCGACGTGCTGGCGATCCCCGATCACAAGTTCCTTCTCAACGCGGGCCGCGGGATGGGCTATTGCTACTTGTCACGCACGGTGCAAGACCGGTTCACCCCTATCAATGCCGGATGGAAGGCAGGGGCCGTCCCGTTCCAGAGTTTCTTCGGCCCAGACATGGACCTGTCCCCGACAGCCTCACGTTTCGACAACACGATCAGTTGGCTCGCCGCCATCGGCAACAACGCAGCGCTCAGCGTGTTCGACACCTTCGGCGCCGACACCATCTACACAAGAAACCGGGATCTGGCCACACTGCTTCGAGCCTCACTCACCGACGTTGGCTGGAGCCCAGTCGATCTTCCAGAGCCGAACCGCAGCACCATCGTGTCAGTTCCCCTCGGCAGAGCCGACCCCGCCGACCTCCTGGCGGAACTCAAACACCAAGGCGTCGTCTGCGCGGCCCGCGACGGGAACTTGCGACTCGCGGTGCACTTCTACAACCACGAAGACGACATCGAACAACTGCGCGGCTCGCTACGTGCTCGCCCGACAAGTTGATGCCTCGCAGCCTTGGGTTTGCGCTGGCTTCATACTGCTTCAGCAGAGGTCGGATCGATAATGGCGCCGACCCGGTGAATGGCTGTGACGGGAAATCCCCCCTTCTCGGCGTGTTCACGGATGGCCTCGGGGTCCTGGGCGACGTAGACGCAGAACAACTTGTCGTCCGTGACGTAGGTCTGTAGCCATTGGGCACGGTCTGGCATCTCTGACAGGACGTCGTTCGACTTCTGAGAGACGCCCTGCAGCTCGTCGCTCGTGAGGTTGCCGGCGCCGGGTAGATCGCGTTCGATGACGTACTTGGGCATGGTGGTGACTCCTGGTTGTTTGGACGCCGGTAGTAGCGCCTCTTGACGACCATGCGCCGGATCCGCAAAACCCGCATCGGCCAGGTTCCCCATACGGGAAACTTGCGCTCCCTATGCCGGCGTGCCCCGGCCGGGGGCGGTCAATCCGAGTCGTTCAGCCTCGACCGCGGCCTCGGACCGACTGCGAACGCCGAGCTTGGAGAGCACATGCGAGACATGGTGCCCGACAGTCTTGACGCTGATCTCGAGTGTGCCTCCGATCTCCCGATTGGTGCGGCCGGTCGAAATCAGTGCCAGGACATCGATCTCCCTGTCGGTCAGCGAATATGGGTTGCGGCGTGTGCTTGCGATCGGTCCTCGGGGCACAGCTGCACCAAGACTTCTCATGGCTGCGGCAACACGCTTCCGCATCGGGGCAGCTCCCAACTCCTCGAACGTCCGAAAGGCGATCAACAGCTGTTCTGCGTCGCTCGTGGCGAAGCGTTCCATCGCTTCCTCGTAGGGGCATCCGATTTCAGCCCACCAGCTGGCAGCGAGGCTGTGTTCTCCTGCTGCACTGGCCCCAAATGGGGTCTGAGCGCTTCGGGGGGACTGACGCGGAGTCCCATCAGCTACCGACACCCAGTATCCGAGCTCCTCGACTGCGGGCTCGTATTTCAGCTGGCTTGCTTGCGCGTAAACCTCGCGGACGAGGTCGAGTTCGAGGTCCAGTCGATCTGTGAGCCATGCGATCTCCGCCCGGCAGGCGGCAATCGGCCAGAGGCGCTGTACATGGCCTGTATCACGGGCGAGATCGAGGGCTTCGTCAAGCAGTTCAACAGCTTCGGGATCTCCACGGCGGCCACGCAACCATCCGACGGTGAGCAGAGCGACGAAGCGGCTGTTACCCACACACCGCGGGTTTCGAAGAAGTCGGTTAGCGACTCCCGCTGCCGCGTCCCAATCTCCCATCTCGAGGTGACAGCGCGCGAGCCAAGCGCTCATGTACTGCCCTGCCCAGACAATTTCCCGCGCATCGGCAAACGCCATTCCTTCGCGAAGAGCAGGCACGGCAATCTCGTAGCGTCGCAACTCGCCATACCCAGTGCCGATCTGCATATGGCCAAGGGCGACGAGCGAGTCATTGCCGGTGGCGCTCGCGATATCGATTCCTTTCCTCACGCGGTCAAGACCGCCGTCGTCGCCACTCACCGACAGGGAAATCCCACTCACGATGCTTGCCTCTGCGAGGATGTCTCTTTCGCCGATTTGCTCCGCCGCTGCCATGGCACGGGCTCCGGCCAGCGAGGCCGGGCCGAACCTACGGGCGAGCATGTGTGCAGCACACAACGACGTAGCCACCAGCGCAACCGATCGACCTTCAGCGCTGTGCCTCAGAAGTTGGTCCGCTTGCTCGATCTTCGCCAGTGCCTCGGGCTGTCGCCCGAGGCCCCAAAGTGGTCGGTCACACTTGACAAGTGTCTCGGCCTGGCTCTCGATGTCACCGATCTTCGCGTACAGTTCGCCGGCCCGATCGTACGATTCAATTGCATCTTCCCAGCGGCTGAGCGTCGCCATCTCGTTGCCCAAACGAACCAGCAGGTCGGCGCGTTGTCTGGATTCGAGCGCTCGGGAGTGACGCACGGCCACCTCCAGGTGGCTCGCCGCTTCGCGATGTGATCCAATAGCCGACGCAGCCGCGGCCGCTCTCGGGGCATGCTGCAAGACGGCGACAGTGTCGTCGGATTCAGCGGCGTGATACGCGAGGCGTGCGACGTCCACTTGTTCGCCGCCAAGGTCCGCCAACGCAGCTAGCGCTCGGCCATGGAATGTGCGTCGTTGGACTGTGGTGAGGGCCTCGACGACAGCCAGCCGCGCCAGTTCGTGGCGATACCTGACCGAACCAGACTCATCGACCCGAAGCAAGCCGCGCTGTGCACAGATGTCCAGGCCGAGTGCTAGATCGGCACCCTCGGTAGTCGACTCGAGAAGCCAGTGTTCGACGCGGCCCGGGACAATCGCAGCAGCGTCCAGCACCGATCGAGCAACGGGAGGCAGTCGGCCCGCCCGAGCGAGAACAGCGTCGCGGATCGACTCGGGGATCGTGTCGGTCTCAGCGCCAAGAATCTCGGTGACGTAGAACGGATTGCCTAGTGTCATGCGGTGGAGTTCGTCTGGATCGACACCGGTGCCGTCGGCAAGTCGGGCAACGCCGTCCAGCGACAGCATGCCGAGCTGAATCCGGGTTCGGATCGTTGCGCCGAGCTCACCGAAGCGAGCGCGAAGAGGATGGTTGACACCTACCTCGTCATCTCGGTAGCTGATCACGAACATCGTCGGCAGGGTGGCAATCCGCCGCCCGATGAAGGTGATGAGGTCGAGAGTCGCATCGTCTGCCCAGTGCGCGTCCTCGATCACCAAGACGGTCGCTCCTCCGTCAAGCCGACTTCCATCAACGAGCGAAAACGCGATTTCGAACACCTCTGCACGGGTGGCCCCATCGCCGATTCTCCGCGCTGCCGGGGAGTCGATCGCGTGCGCAGCGTCGATCAGGGGGCCGAACGGACGAGGCGCGGAGAGCGGATCGCAAGATCCCAGAAGTACCAGCGGTCGACCTGCCACAGTCCTGACGAATTCGCGTATCACCGATGTCTTTCCGGCGCCCGCCTCGCCGCCGAGCAACACCAGCTCACCGTGCCCGTTCCGCGCACGATCGAACGACGCGTTCATCAACGCGAGGACGTCTTCGCGTTCGACCAGAGTGTCAGACAAGTTTCCAGCCTACGCCCAACGCAAATCCCACTGCCGCCACGCGGCGGGAGGGCCGAATAGTCAGCTGCCCTGCGTTTTCGACGGTTTCAAGACGCTGTAGCGATCGACACCGCTACAAGGTTCGCAATCAAGAACAGCCCGACCCGGAAACGTCCAACAGATCTAGGATCGATCTCGAGCGACGCCACGCCTGGCCTTCTCTCGGGATCTGTCTGTGTCATATGACGCTCCCGGCCCATCTTTGCTGCACGTGTCGCCCTGCTCCATCAGAGCTTCCAGTCGCACCCGGTTTCCTTCTCCGAGAGGCTCCACAGCCTTTCCATGACCGGCTTGTCGTAGGCGAAGGGCTCGAGGCTGCCCTTCCCGACCGGGCCGACCCATTCGTTCCTGCCGGTGGGTCCATACAGTGCGCGGGGTTCCAGGCCGTCTTCGGTGGCGCACATGACCTCGGGGTAGGCTCCCTTCTCGGCCGACTGGACCATGGGCGACATGGACATGAGCTTGAACATGGCCCTCGTCATCAGGTTGGCGCTAGTCGAGATGAGCGATGTGCGGGACGAGCCGGGGTGGCACACGTAGACCTCGACGTCGGAGTTCGCCGCTTTCAGCCGGTCCTGCAGCTCGTATGCGAACATCATCTGCGCCAGCTTGCTCTGGGAGTAGGTCTTGTTCTGGTGGTAGTTCTCGTTCCAGTTCATGTCATCGAACTGGATCGTCTTGATCCCCATCTTGTAGCCGAGGCTGGCGACCACCACGATCCGTCCCTTCGACTCATCGATTCGTTCGAAGAGCAGACCGCTCAGGAGGAAGTGGCCGTAGTGGTTCGTGCCGAGCATGCTTTCGAAGCCATCGACGGTGAGCTTCTGCGAAGGCACTTGGGCGATGGCGGCATTGCAGATGAGGGCGTCGACCCGAGGGACGGTCTGCAGGACCTCTGCGGCGGCGTTGCGCACGCTGTCGAGCTCTGCGAGGTCCATGCGGACGAAGGAAACCTCGGCGTTGGCCCCGAATTCCTCCTTCAATTTCGCTACCGCAGCCTTGGACCGCTCGGCGCTGCGGTTCAGCATCACGACCTTGGCGCCCTTGCCGAGCAGGAGCCGAGTCGCCTCGAAACCCGTGCCGGCGTTGCCGCCGGTGATGAGGAAGGTCTTGCCGTTCTGGGGGCCCATACGTTCTGGCGTCCAGCCGTCGGGTCCGAATGTTGTGTCTGCCATTGCTTCTTTCCTGTCGTCGCTGGTTTGACGAACTGGGTGAGTGGTGGATGGGTGAAGGATTCGCTTCGAAGAAAGCCGTGCGACTGTTCGTACTGTTGGATTCGACGATAACTCTCACAGCCGGTCACATGTCACCGATCCAGTTCGTGAAGGGGATACGGCTGAACAACGCCGCCATGAGAATTGCCGGAGGGATGACCGTCAATGAAGCTGCGATGGAAGTGGGCTACGCGAGCCCCTCGCAATTCAGCCGAGAGTTCAAGCGCATGTACGGCCAGTCACCCAAACAGTGGAGCCGCTCCACCCAACCACTGCCCGACATGACCGAAGTGCTCGTCCATGGCGTTCCCGAGACGGGAGGGGTGTGGGACCCTCTGAAGGACCAGCCGCTGCCGTCATCACTGACTTCTGGTGGTGATCCATTAGCCAGGCGACAACCCGACCGCTAGCTCCGTGCATCGAACTGTTCGATGTCACAGCCGGCTGAGATTGCCGAGCACTGCGTTCGGGCCGCGTCAGCGCACTCAATCGGCACTCGACGTCGGGATCACGAATGGCGAAGTGGGTCCTGAGATACCGACAGACATGCGGCGGCCCGACTCGTGTCGGCTGCGCGCGAGACTGGGTTGATGGACACTGACGAAGACCTGCCCAAGCGAGAGTTCGGCTGGTCGGACATGTTCGTCCACGAGGACGACGACCCTCGCTCCGACGGCGGCTGGAACAACGACGAGCGCTCCGTTCTTCTCGGATTCCTCGCGGATCGGCGCCTCTCACTTGAGATGAAATGTGGTGGCCTCGATCCAGCACAAATGGCTCAACAGTCGGTGCCTCCATCGAACCTGTCGCTACTCGGTCTCGTCCGACACCTCACGAGCGTCGAGCACTACTGGTTCCAGAGTGTCATCGCAGGCATCGACGACCGTCTGCCCTACCACAACGATGCCGGAGACGACCTCGCCTTCGAAATTGAGCCCGATCCCGACCTTGTCAATTCCGCGTGGGCAATGTGGCGAGACGAAGTCGCCAGCAGCAATCGGTGCATTGATGAGGTTGCCGATCTCGGACAACTCGCTCCAAGTCGGGCAGTCCCGGTACGTGAGGTCCTGGTCCACCTCATCCGCGAATACGCGCAGCACCTCGGGCATGCAGACCTCATTCGCGAGCGAATCGACGGACGAATCGGCCAATAGAACGAACGACCGCATCGGCGAGTTTGACCCCGGGGAGTCGATTGGAAGCCAGCGAAGACTCCCCCAACACCACTCAGCCCCCACGGGGTCCAGCGAGACGCGCTGCTGATCCGGCACGCAACCCGCGTTTCGGGCGGTCAAGCGTATGTATCTACACGCCGACCATTTCGCCGATCGATAGGCCGTGCTCGGCTGCGACCAACTCGGCGCCTTTCTCGCCGATCATGATCGAGGCTGCGTTGGTGTTCCCGCTGACAATGTTGGGCATGACGCTGGCGTCGGCAACTCGGAGACCTTTGATACCGAACACCTTCAAATCAGAGTCGACTACGTCGCCCATTCGACATGTGGAGACCAGGTGATAGACGGTGATTGAGTAGTGCCGCGCCATGTCCTCGAGCAGCGCGTCGCTCGGACCCGCGGCCGGGTCGTAGCCGTGGGCCTTGGCCAACTTGGGCGGCACCATGAGGGCGCCTAGACCGTCACCTGGCCAGGCCGCAGCGATGTCCAGTCCTTTGCGCATGGCGGCCACCATCACTTTCACGTCATGCGGATCATCGAAGTAGTTGAAGTTGATAGTGGGCTTGGCGGAGGCATCTGCGCTGGCCAACGTGATGCTGCCCTCGGAGCGCGGCAACACCGGGTTGGGAAGTATGACGACAACGCCCTTGGTAGGGTCAAGTTGGAAGGCAGGATCTTCGAAGTAGTTGTCGTCGATGCGGAACACGTCTCGCCAGATGTCGGGCGTGTAGCCACAGGCCAGGAAGCCGATCTGGATGTCGTGGGAATGTTCATCGCCGAGCCCGCTCGAGAAGAATGCGACTGCGTCATAGAGCGACGACGACGGGATCCCGCGGCCGGTGGTGGCCCACTCGGTCAGTCGACGCTCCGCTTCGGCTTTCAAACCAGCTAGCTCCGGCGGCAGGTTCTCGTCCTCGGCCGGATCGGCCGGCAGTGGACCGGCGGGAGCTCGCAGGGCATCAGGGCCGAGGGACACGGCGATCTCCGCCATGGTTTCGCCGACACCATCGGCCTCGAAATAGAGGCCGGTGTGGAGGTGGTCTTTCAGGTGCTTTCCAACGGCCGGAAGGTGATGCACGGAGTCAACGCCGACGGCGGCGAGCTCATCGGCGTCACCTACGCCAGACACCATCAGAAGCTGGGGCGAACCTACTGAGCCCGCACTCAATACGACCTCTTTGATCGCCGTCGCGGAGTGGGTGTTGCCCTCGGCGTCGCGGTATTCCACACCCGTGGCTCGCAATGTTTCCCCTTCGCCTTCGAAGGTGACCCGTTGAGCCATGGCATGGGGCACGATCGTAAGGTTCTGCCGGTCGGCGATCGGTTCCAGGAATGCATGGTAGGTGGAGGACCGCATGCCGTTCTTTGTGGTGGTTTGGAACAGCGACGACACGCCATCCGGGCCCCCACGATTCCGGCCGTTGTAATCACCGGGGGGGATCCCCGCCGCCGAAGCAGCTTGGACGAACTGCTGGGCAGACGTCAGGACCGGGCCGCGAACCGAGACGCCAAGTGGGCCTTCGGTGTTATGGGCATCGCCGTCGATCACCACGTCGCCGCTGGGCGACAGGCCCTCGGACTTCTTGAAATAGGGCAGAACGTCGTTGTAGGACCAACCGGCTGCGCCCGACTCGGCCCAGGAGTCGAAGTCGCCGGGATGGCCCCGCACGTAGGCCATGTAATTGATGCCTGACGTGCCGCCGAGCATCTTGCCGCGCGGTACCATCATTCGCCCGCCGATAACACCTTTCCCGACGCCGCCGGGATCACCATCGAACATCCAGTCGGTCTCGGGGTTGTTCTGCAGCGAAGCGACTGCCGCTGGCATCATCTCTGCCGGCGGAGGAGGACCACCAGCCTCGAGAAGGCACACTCGACAGCCTGGATCCTCGGTCAGACGGGAGGCCAGCACAGCACCGGCTGAACCTGCACCAACCACGACGAAATCGAACTGCTCACTGCTCATGTTTGCCCCTTTTTCTTGGTCGATCGCGATGGAAGCCTAGACGAGATCACCCGACCGAGGTCTAGCCCACCGTGGCAAACAACTGCTTGGCCGGACTCGATCCGGCCGGCGGCGTTGGATCTGAAGGTGGTTCTACACTCTCGTCGACAAGAGCCCGGCCCGGGTGACGAGCGCCGATGTGATGTCCTTCATCACTCGTCAGCGCACCGGACCTGGAGGCTCAACTGAACCACAGCCGATCCCTGACGTGTGCTAGCGAATGTGTCTGAGGGGCGAGTTCAACCCAAAGTACAGCGCCCCCTGGAGCGGCGAACTGCTCGCAGCGTAGGTGTCTCACCTGTTCAGAGCACGATGGACAGACCGTTTGCTCCTCTCACTGCTCGTTGTCCTGGCCGACCCCACTCGTCGGCAAGTGGTCGAGCTGTTGGCTGAGCATCCGCGACGGGCCGGCGAGCTGGCCGAAGCCGTCGGGACTTCGCGGTCGGCGATGAGCCAACATCTCCGAGTTCTCGTCGACACCGGCGTGATCGACGACGAACGCC
>JBLYYW010000165.1:0-6000 GCA_048550155.1 Acidimicrobiales bacterium
CTTCATCGGGGCGCAGACTAGAGCCCGGCGGATGTCTGGATAGCCCTCTCCCGGATTGACCCGTATCGCCGGCCAAATAGGCGTCTTTGTGGCAATTGACCCCACAAAGAATCGAGACCGCCAAATGGCGGACACGATCCGGGCTTTTTAGACGGGAGGTAGGAAGGCATCCAGTCTGATTACCATATCGGTCCGACCGCCAGAAACCTTTAGAGGTTTTTTCCTTATGCATCGCACTCCACATCAGATTGACTTGATCGAGCATCTGCAGGCAAACGCGCTCTATACCGAAGGGCCCTACAAGCTCAGTTCCGGGATCGAGTCAAGCTGGTACCTCGATGGCCGCCAAACGACGTTTGACGGTGCCGGTGCGCGGATTGTCGGCAACTGCGTTCTCGAGGTGATGAGCGAAGGTGCCACGTCCGTGGGTGGAATGACCATGGGTGCCGATCCCATTGCAGTAGCGACTGCGCTGGTCGCCAGCCACCCGCTGCGCGCCTTCAGCGTTCGCAAGGAAGCCAAAGCTCATGGCACCGGAGGACGACTCGTCGGCCCAGTTGGCGCCGGGGACCGGGCCGTAGTTGTTGAGGACACCGTGACGACCGGCGGGTCGATGGCCTCGGCGATTGAGGCCCTCCAGGCAGAAGGCGTCGAAGTCATCCAGGCGATTGTGCTTGTCGACCGCAGTGACGGCGCCGCCGGGCGACTGCTGGGTGCGATGGGCATTCCCCTGGTTTCCATTCTGACGCCCGACGACCTGGGCGTGACACCGTGACCGCACGTTTCACAGTTGGCCGGTCACCGATCAGGCAGTTGCTGATGGCGATCGCAGGCATGCTGCTACTGGTGGCCGCCTTCGACATTGTCTCGATGCATCGTCTCTCCGATCCACCTTCGGTGAGCGACGACGGTGTGCTGACATCGAAAGGCCGTACCGAGCGGCGCACCGATCTTGTTTGGGGGTCGCTGTTTGTTGTCGTTGGCGGTTCGATGGTGGCAGTCGGCTTTGGTGGCTGGCTGCGGGGTCGGTCCGCAGTTGAGCTTCACGACGACGTGCTGCGGCTCCGGGTTGCCGGTCCCCTCGCCACGATGGACATCCCCTGGAGCGAAATCGTGTCGGTTCGATCGGGAAGGGACTTCGACGACGACGGTCGAGTTCCGATTCCGATCCTGCTGGTGGAAGTCGAAGATCGAACGAACTATCCGGACGGCTTGTGGGGAGCGGTCTGGGATGAGAACACGCTCCAGGTGGATGCCGACGGCTGGGCGACAACCGTGGAGGATGTTGCGATCCGCGCCGAGTTGATGCTCGAACGGCCGTTCGAGGAGGAGGATCTCTGATGCTGATCGGTGCTCACGTTGGCTCGAAGGACCCGCTGGCCGAGGCCAAGGAACGAAATGCGGATGTGGTTCAGATCTTCATCGCCAATCCGCAGTCATGGAAGAAGCCGGTGCCGCGGGAGGACGCCGAGCAACTGAAGGCGTCGGGCTTGCCCATCTACGTTCACTCGCCGTACGTGATGAATCCTGTGTCGCCGAACAACCGGATCCGGATCCCCAGCCGCAAGACAATGGCTCAGATCGCAGAAGCAGCAGAAGACATTGGGGCCAAGGGCCTGATCGTCCATGGGGGACATGTCGGTGACGACGAGGACATCGGGGTCGGCTTCGAGCGCTGGCGCAAGGCTTTGGAGAGCTTCGAGTCCTCGGTACCCATTCTGATCGAGAACACAGCCGGTGGCGGGCATGCCGTCGTGAGGGAACTCGACAACTACGGGCCGCTGTGGGAGGAGATCGGTGACTTCAACGTTGGTGTGTGTCTGGACACGTGCCACGCTTGGGCGGCGGGCGATGATCTGGCGACTGCAGTTGACCGAATCGTTGCGGCAACCGGAAAGGTCGACTTGGTGCACTGCAACGACTCGCGAGACCCACACGACAGCCGTCGGGACCGCCACACCAACCTGGGCAAGGGCGAGATTCCAGAAGATCTCATTGTCGGTGTGGTCCGTGCGGCGAACGCTCCTGTGGTGGTGGAGACGCCGAGTGATGACGATGGGCAGACACTCGATATCGCCTGGTTGCGGGAGCGGATCTAGCTCTTCAGGTCGGCCTGGGAGCCGATCGCTGCGGCCAACTCGTCCGGTTCGGCAACGCTGACCCACAATGTTGAGTGACGTCTTGGGCCGATGACCCTGGCGATCTTCTCCTTGAACACGATCGATAGCCCGAGGCGGTGGTTAGTGCCAAAGGTGATGCTGTCGTCGGTCCCGCTGAGGCGGAGTCCGACTGCGGTGTACCAACGATGGGGGCCCGTGACCTCGGTGTGGTCGATGTTGGCGAGTGGAGTCTCCACCTTGTAGCGGCCGTACTTCGCCACGAGCATCCCGGAATCGGTGATGGTGACGCCGTCGCTCTTCCTTACCCCGAGGGCAAGGAACGTCGGCTGCCACCGACGGTCCAAGCGGTAGGGAAAGAAGAGTTCATTTTTGTCGGTCATGGCAACACCCACGCTGGCTTAGTGACTATTCGGTGCGTTGTGCATCACTGGACGCCAACCACTGGAAGCCAACCACTGGACGCCAACCAATGGGCGCCCCTATGGGAGCGCCCATTATCGACTGCTACACCAGCCAAACTCACAAGCTCCCGACAACCGGGCCACTCGCAAGGAACGCACAGAGTGCGTTCCCTATTACTTGAGGTACTCAACCAGGTCGGCGGCGGTGCGGTCTTCCCCTGCGATGTAGGCCTCGAGATTCTCGACGGCTTCGACGTCGCGGTACTGGATCGGCGGGCTCTTCATGAAGTACGAAGAAGCGGCCAGCAGCGGTCCGCCCATGCCTCGGTCCATGGCAATCTTGGCGGCGCGCACCGCATCAATGATGACACCCGCGGAGTTAGGCGAATCCCAGACCTCGAGCTTGACTTCAGCGTTGAGCGGCACGTCCCCAAAGGAACGACCTTCGACCCTGATGTATGCCCACTTGCGGTCGGTCAACCATGGAATGTGATCCGAGGGGCCGATGTGGACATCACGTTCGGCGATGCCATTGTCGATCTGGGAGGTGACCGACTGCGTCTTGGAGATCTTCTTGGACTCGAGACGCTCCCGCTCGAGCATGTTCATGAAGTCCATGTTGCCGCCGACGTTGAGCTGATAGGTGCGCTCGATGACGACGCCGCGGTCTTCGAAGAGACGGGCCAGGTTGCGATGCAGGATCGTTGCGCCGACCTGTGACTTGATGTCGTCACCGACGATGGGAAGGTTGGCGTCCTTGAACTTCTTCGCCCATACGGGGTCGGAAGCAATGAACACCGGGATCGCGTTGACAAAGCCCACGCCGGCATCGATCGCTGCCTGCGCATAGAACTTCTGTGCATCTTCCGAGCCGACCGGCAGGTACGACACGAGGACGTCGGCGCCGGAATCGCGGAGAGCCTGGGCAACGTTGACTGGCTCTTCTGGAGACTCTTCGATGGTTCGGTTGTAGTACTTGCCGAGACCGTCAAGGGTCGGTCCACGGAGGACCTCGAGACCAATGACGTCGACATCGGCGAACTTGATGGTGTCGTTCTCGCCGGCCCACATGGCCTTGGAGAGATCTTGGCCGACCTTGGTGCTGTCGACATCGAATGCAGCCACGAACTCCACATCACCGATGTGATAGCCGCCAAAGTCGACATGCATCAACCCGGGCACCTCGGCGGTGGCGGAGGCGTCGCGGTAGTACTCGACACCCTGGATTAGGGAGTTGGCGCAGTTACCGATACCGGCGATTGCGACTTTGACCTTGCTCATTACTTTCCTCCTGTGAGGGTCCGGGGGACCTCTACTTCTTGTTCTGTGCGTGCGTATGCGATCAGTTGGTCCAGCCACCCGATGTCGGACTCGGTAGTCCCGATGTTGTGTTGCAGCAGAGCTGCCGTGTAGTGATCGATGGGCCCCTCAGCACTTGAGTGCTGAAGAGCAGTTTGTGCGGTCTTGAGACGACCCACCAGATGATTGCGCCGTCGTTTGAGCGAGCGCAGCCTGGCAGCCGGTTCGAGGTACTGGAAGAACGCAAGCCTCATGTTGAAGCGGCGGTCCTCGTCGTCCTCTGCCGAGTCGAGGATCCGGGCGAGTTCTTCGGTACCGGAATCGGTCAGCCTGTATGCCTTGCGTCGTCCCGACTGGCGGAGCGCCTCGATGAAGCCACGCTTTTCGAGCCGCCGCAGCGCCGGGTACAGCGATCCAAACGAGACACGGGCAAAGCCGAGTTCGAGGAGACGTGCTTTCAATTCGTACCCGTGGCGGGGCTGCTTGCGCAGCAGACCAAGGATGGCAAGATCAAACATAGGTACCACTATATCGAATCGATACATATATATCGAATCGATATAGGAGGAGATATGGTTAACGACTTCTCGGAAACCGTCGTATCATCTCGGCGCTATGTCACGTTGGTCGATACGCACCCTGGTTGTTGTGCTCCTTGTCCTCTTGGGTCTCTTCCTCAGCGCAGTCGCTGCTTGGGGGGTAGACAAGGTCGTCCACGCCGATCAGGTGAGTCGCAATGTCACCTTGGCGGGCGTTCCGGTTGGTGGCATGGACGGGGCTGAACTCGACGAGGCAATCGACAGACTGGCGGCCGCAACCGCCGACGATGTGGTGGTCGTCCGGGCGCCGGGTATCGAGATTGAGGTCAGCAATGCCGAAGCCGGCATCGCCCTTGACGCAGAAGCTGTTCGCGCCGCGGTGCTGGAGGTCGGAAGAGAGGGCAACCCGCTTGCCGCGTTCACCACCTGGATTGGTGGAATGAGCGACTCGATCGATGTCGAACCAATCTATGTCGCCGACGTCGCAGTGTCCGCAGAGATGATCCGTTCTGCCCCAGGGTGGGTGAGTGTTCCCCCGGTCGAGCCCAGTTTCTCCACAGCAACCGGGGAGCTGGTCATCTCTCCTGGGCAAGATGGTGTGTATCTGGATCCGGAACTGGTTGCTGAGACTCTGGCTGCTGAGGTGGCATTTGGGCAGTCACCGTTTTCCGTAGATGTGAACTGGAGTCCGATGGCGCCTCGCTACGGAGAAGCCGAGATTGCTGCTGCCCGTGCCGTGATGGATGAGTTGACCGACACGGATCTCACGGTTCGGGTAAACGGCCAGACTGCCCACATCGGCAAGACCACACTTGTCGGCTGGGTCGATACGACGGTCGGGGAAGCCGGTCTCGTTCCCGTGTTCAACGAGGAGCGTGTTCTCGTTTCGCTGGAGCGGCTGCTTGACGGATACACCACCCCCTTTCCGAAGCCCGTGTACCTGGTTGAAGATGGCGAGGTCACCTACGGTCTTGACGGCTTACCGGCTGCCGCGTGCTGCGAAGCTGGAGTGGCCGACGTGCTCTATCGCCAGGCGCAACGCGGTGGCAACACCTTTGCGATCCTGCCGACCAGGCTCATCGAAGAAGATGGCGGCATCGAGCGGGTGGAAACGCTCGGCGTCACCGAGCTAGTCAGCGAATTCACCACCAAGCACGCTTGTTGTCAGAACCGTGTTCTCAATATCCAACGTATCGCCGACATCGTTAGCGGCGTAGTACTCGAACCAGGGGAGCGGTTCTCGGTCAACGACTTCGTCGGCGAACGCACCAGGGAGAAGGGCTTTGTCTCGGCGGGGACTATCCAGCAAGGTCACTTCAAAGATGACGTCGGCGGTGGCATCTCCCAATTCGCAACGACGCTGTTCAATGCCGCATTCTTCGCCGGGCTCGAATTCGACGACTACCAATCGCACACCATCTATATCAGTCGCTACCCATACGGAAGGGAGGCGACCCTCAACTATCCCGACGTGGATCTGGCCTTCATCAACAACACTCCGTATGGCGTCTTGATCTGGTCCGAATACACCGAGACATCGATCACCGTGCAGATGTACTCCACGCAGTACTGGGACGTCGAAGAGACTGGCCAAAGCACCTGGCGGTCGGGCGCATGTCGCTCCGTCGAGACCTTCCGCAC
>JBLYYW010000166.1:0-5904 GCA_048550155.1 Acidimicrobiales bacterium
CCCAGAACTCGGGCACCTAGATCGTCGCCTCTGCGCGGAGGCGGTCGATGAACTCACCCACATCGACCCCGCGCTCGACCTCGCCGCCTCGCGGGTTGTCGCCGACGGTGCCGGCGGCAACGTCGTCGTCTCCAACGACGAGAACATGGGGTGTCTTGGCCATTTTGGCGTTGCGGATTCGTTTGCCCAGAGGGTCCGAACTCGCGAGCAACTCGGCCCGGAACCCCGCCGCAACGAGCTCGTCGACAACTCTGTCGGCGTACTCCCGGTGAGCGTCGGCAACAGGCAGTACCTGCACCTGTACCGGTGCCAGCCATGTGGGGAAGTTTCCGGCATAGTGCTCGACGAGCACGCCGAAGAACCGTTCGATCGAGCCGAGCAGGGCTCGGTGCAACATGATCGGACGGCGCCGTTCGCCGTCGTGATCCACGTAGGTCAGATCGAACCGCTCGGGCAAGGTGAAGTCGGCCTGGATGGTGGAAAGCTGCCAGCTACGTCCGATGGCATCCCGAACGTCGATGTCGATCTTGGGGCCATAGAACGCCGCGTCGCCTTCCTTGACCTCGTAGTCGAGCCCGTGGCGGGCAAGTGCTTTGGCGAGCGCGTCCGTAGCCATTGACCAGATCTCATCTGATCCCACGTACTTGTCCGGATTCTTGGTCGAGAGGTTGAACGTGAAGTCGTCGAAGCCGAACGCTCTCAGAATGCTGAGCACGAAGTCAAGCAAGCTCGCGATCTCATCCTGCAGTTGGTCTTCGGTGCAATAGATGTGGCTGTCGTCCTGGGTGAACCCACGGATTCGGAGGAGGCCGTGCAATGTTCCGGCTCGCTCATATCGGTAGACGGTGCCCAGTTCGAACAGGCGCAGCGGCAGCTCCCGGTAACTCTTCTGCCCGTTGTCGAAGATCAGGCAGTGCATGGGGCAGTTCATCGGCTTCATGTAGTAGGTGCCGTTGTCCATCTCCATCGGCGGGTACATACCGTCGGCGTAGAAGTCGAGATGGCCCGATGTCTCAAACAGTTTCCCGTTGGCGAGATGGGGGGTATACACGAACTCGTACCCCCCCTCCTGATGTCTGGTGCGGCTGTAGTCCTCCATCAGTTTTCGAACAATTGCGCCCTTCGGATGCCATACCGCCAGACCGCCGCCCAGCTGAGACGGGAAGCTCAGAAGATCCATTTCGGTGGCCAATTTGCGATGATCTCGCTTGGCCGCCTCCTGCAAGTTGTGGAGGTGCTGTTTCAGGGCTTTCTTGGAGTCCCAGGCAGTCCCGTAGATGCGCTGAAGCATCGGCTGGTCTTCTCGCCCTCGCCAGTATGCGCCCGACACTCGCTGGAGAGCGAAGTGGCCGAGGTGACCGGTGTGGGGAACATGGGGGCCGACACACATGTCGACGAAGTCGTCGGTGTTGCGGTAAAAGCTGATGACGTCACCGGACACCTCGGCACTGAGATCATTGCCGGACCCTGCTTCGGGATCGGCGCCGGTCACACTCTGGATGATCGCCTGTTTGTAGGGATGACCCTCCATCAACGCCAACGCATCGTCTGCGATCATTTCAGAACGGACAAATCTCTGTTTCGCAGCAATGATTGCCCGCATCTCGGCATCGATCTTCTCCAGATCGTCGTCGTGGAAAGTGGCATTGCCCGGCAGCGAGAAGTCGTAATAGAACCCGTTCTCGATCGCGGGCCCGATGGCAAAGGTTGCGCCCGGCCAGAGCTTCAGAACCGCTTGGGCCAAGACGTGTGCGGTCGAGTGGCGGATCGTATGGAGGCCCCGTTCACTACCGGGGGTGACGATCTCGACAACAGCTCCATCGTGCAGCACGGTGTTGAGGTCGGTCTCTTCGCCATCGATCACCGCGATCAGTGCGTCTTTTGCGAGGCGTGGACCGATATCGGCAGCGAGATCGAGCGCCGTCGCGTCGTCGGGTAGATCGCGTTCAGATCCGTCAGGAAGTCCAACCAGCATGGGTCCATTCTGCCTCAGGACTGCAACCGAATTTGCAGTCTCGAGACATCGACACTCACTTTTTGGTTGTTGACCTACACCCCGACGAGCGGCTTCGGCTTCAACACATCAGCACTGCTCCGGCGTTCGATGGTCGGTACGGCGGCGACCTGGGTGCGCGACTCCTCGGGTTCGGCGCCGGCGTAGGTGTGTTGGTATTCCAGGCCGCAGAGTGCCTGGATCTCAAACATGAGCTCATCGGTGATCTGCCGGTAGAGCGCACGGTCACCGAGTCGATCGACGTAATGCGACACGTCGATCGGCTTGCCAAACCGAACCGTCGCCTTCATGAAGGGTTTGGGGAACGGTTTATCCGGAGGCTGGATCTCTCTGGTACCGATGATCCCGACCGGGATCAAGGGTTTCCCGGTTTCGACCGCTAGTCGAGCAGCACCAGTGTGGCCCTTGTGGAGTTTTCCCGATCGGCTCCGCGTACCTTCGGGATAGATCCCGAAGAGCCCATCTCGCTGGAGCACGGATTTGGCAGCTTCCAGGGCCGAGGCGGCGTGCTGGCCACCGCGGCGGTCGATCGGGATCATCCCCAGCGCCGGAAAGAGTCGACGGGTCTTCCAATCATCGAGATACTCGGCCTTGCCGACATAGATCAGCGCCCGGTTTATCACCGCCGGAACGAAGAAGGAATCGATGACAGAGATGTGGTTGGGGCAGAGCAGTGCTCCCCCGGTCTCGGGGATGTTTTCTCCCCCTTCGACTTCGATATCCCACAGCAGACGACTGATGGGGCGAATCACCTTCTTCACCGCCGGCTGCGCTCGGCCGATCTTCGACATGTCGACTTCGTGCGCCATGGTGAAAAGTTTACTCCGTCACCCTGTGCAGCGTTGCGTCAAGTCCGCCGATCATTCAGAGCAATCGGACCCCGAGCAGCATCGCCGCCTCGGACACGTCGCAACCTGACACAGCCCCGGCATCGATGGCTGCTACCGCCCGAGGTGTGGCGAGATCATCGTCAAGCGCTGCACGTACCTGGTTGACTACCGAGCTCCCGTCGCTCCCCCCAACCGACTGCAGCCAACGATCGAGCATGGCTGCGGCATCGGGCATGAGCTGATCGTGCCATTCCCACTCGGTGCGATAATGGTTGGAGAGGACCCCGATCCGAATGGCGCGAGTGTCGTACTGCATTCGAAGCTCGCTCACGAACACGAGGTTGCCAAGCGACTTCGACATCTTCTCGCCGTCCATCCGGACCATGGCCTGATGCATCCAGTGTCTCACGAAGGGCTGGCCGGTTGCCGCTTCGCTCTGGGCTCGCTCACACTCGTGGTGGGGAAAGATCAGATCGCTCCCACCACCATGGAGGTCGATGGTCGTGGCCAGCTCGCGCATCGCCAGGGCCGAACACTCGATGTGCCACCCGGGTCGGCCAGGCCCCCACAACGTCTCCCAGACGGGCTCACCTGGGGCTGATGGCTGCCAGAGCACGAAGTCCAGAGGGTCCTTCTTGTTCGGGTCATCCGGGTTACCACCTCGCTCTGCCGCCAGAACCAACATCTCGTCGCGGCTGTACCCGGAGAGTTCCCCGAAGCGCTCGAAGGAGTTGACATCGAAGTAGACCGCGCCCCCGGACTCGTAGGCATGCCCAGAGTCGAGCACCATGGCGATGAAGCCACGGATGTCGGCGATTGCTGAGGTTGCCCGTGGTTCGCTGAACGATGGGATCATCTCCAACGCTTCCATGTCGGCATCGAAGCGGGCCGTTTCCGATGCAGCGAGGTCGAGGTAGTGAACATCCAGCTCTCTGCTCTTGCGCAGGAGATCGTCGTCAACGTCGGTCACGTTGCGGACACAGCGTGTTTGATGTCCAAGATCGCGCAGCCTTCGCTGCAGGACGTCGTAGGTGAGATAGGTGGCAGCGTGACCTAGATGGGTTGCGTCGTACGGGGTGATCCCGCAGGTGTACATCGTCACCAAGTTCCCGGGCTCGAAAGGAACGATCTCTTTGCGAAACGTGTCGTAGAGTCTCATCGGGCCGGTGGGGGCGTCGGTCACGCAGTGGAGGATATCGAGTGGGGTCGATTTCGAAGGACGTGTGTCAGCTCGAGCCGCGGCAGGGTTCAGCGGGCCATGCGTGCCCCAATGGTTGACTCATACGCGTAACGAGGCCGCGAAGATGGCAGTCTGACGTGCGTGAACCAAACAGCAGCCGCCGGCCTCCTCGCAGGCAAGAACATTCTCATCACCGGAGTGCTCACCGATGACTCTCTCGCATTCGGGGTAGCTCGAGAAGCACAAGCCCATGGAGCTCACGTCGTCCTTACCGGGTTCGGCCGCGGCAAACGTCTTACAGAGCGAACCGCACGCAAACTGGACCCGGTGCCGGACGTACTGGACCTCGACGTCACCGATCCGTCTCAGGTGACCGCGCTCATCGCTGAACTCAAGGAATCGGTCGGCCAGCTGGACGGGATCCTGCACGCCATTGGCTTTGCGCCCGAAGCGTGCCTGGGTGACGACCTGTTCGCTGCATCGTGGGAGGACGTTTCGACTGCGGTTCATGTTTCCACGTATTCGCTGCGCACCATGGCCGACATCGGCGTGGAACTGATGCCAGATGGCGGCAGCATCGTCGGCCTGACCTTCGATGCCACGGTCGCCTGGCCGGCCTACAACTGGATGGGAGTCGCCAAGGCGGGGATGGAATCGTTGAACCGGTATCTCGCCAAGGAGCTCGGACCACAGAACATTCGCTGCAACCTTGTGGCAGCTGGCCCGATGAGGACGATCGCAGCCAAGTCGATTCCCGGGTTCGCCCAGTTCGAGGACGAATGGACAAAACGAGCGCCTTTGGGTTGGGACGTCAACGACTCCTCAGGCGTCGCTCGCAGCACCATGGCGTTGTTCACCGACCTCTTCAGCCACACCACCGGAAGCATCATCCACGTCGACGGCGGATACCACGCCATCGGCGCTTGAACCGGCGCGTCGCGGGCGATCAGCTGGCGCCGGAGCAAACGTAGGCGACGCTGGGATAGGGGTTTGTGGCGTTGCCGTGGTTGGGGTGAATCTCCAGGTGAAGGTGGGGAATTCCCGCCGCGTTTCCGGTATCGCCCACATAGCCGATGACCGTTCCCGCACTCACGTAGCCGCTTTCGCCGTAGGCGGAGAGATGCGTGCCGTAGTAGTAATGCCCGTCGTCACCATTGAGGTGGTACGAGAGGCCGCCGACTCGGTTGCCGCGATGGGTGACGGTCCCCGACACCGGGGCGACGAGCGGCACACCGACATTTGCCATGATGTCCACGCCCTTGTGGCGACGGCCACCAGAGCGTGCAAACCCCCAGGAATTGATGAACGAGTGCGCACCGGCCACGGGACACACCTCGAGCTCGATGAACGTGTGCCCTTGTGCCACCGCACGCTCGGCCCGTTGACGGATCTCATCCAGTCGTGCTGCTTCGATTCGCTCGAGTTCTTCCAGGTCGGCGAGCAGCGCAGTACGGAGCCGCCCGACTTCCTCGACGGTCTTGACTTGCCGGGCACGGCTGTCCTGCAAACCGGACTCGAGCAACTCCAGTTCGGCCAGTGCGGCGGAGAATCGATCGATGGCATCGTCATCTTTACCGACCGCCGCATCCGACAGTCCTTCGGCCCGGACACCTTCGGCCAGATCTTCCGCCCTGAGGACCACCGGCGTCTTGTACGAGCGTGTGAATCCGACAACTGCGGTTTGAATCACCGATTCACGATGAAGGTCGACTTGGGACCGGACTTCAGCCAGCCGGTATTCGTTGTGTGCGATGTCGGCTTCGATTTCGTGGAGGTCCGACTCCAGCTCGTGGAAGCGCCTGGTGAGGGCCCCAACTTCTTCGCGCAACTCGTCCAATCCGGGGGTTGGGGCCGCAGAAACCGGGGCCACAGCCCCCAAC
>JBLYYW010000167.1:0-4600 GCA_048550155.1 Acidimicrobiales bacterium
CGACGTGGACGTCGCGCCCAGAGCAAGCAGCTGGAACGGGTCGTCCTTGGTCTCTTCCACGAGAACCGCTCCAAGTCCTACATCCTCAGCCGTCTTGGCCATCGCCGCGAACTTGCCGATGTCCAGCGGCGTTTCGGGCTCACGCAATCCCGGGTCCAGCTTGCCCAAGGGCAACAACGATTCGACAATCAAAACAGATCCCAGTCACTCGTCCACACAGATCACCGCCAAGTCTGGCCGCCACACCGTGATGGGTAAAGCAAAAGAACCGATGCCGGTCCCAACAGGAGCATTGCGGCACCCGATATCAAGTCAGCGCGTCTGCGAGCGGCTCCAACCGGGCTGGATCGACCGCACCCCGCATCGACCACACGACGATGTCGACGCCGGCGTCGAAGAAACCGGCCGCCTTCTCGGCGTGTGATGACGGAGGCACGTCCGGGTCGAACGCAAGATGCACCGAGCGGTCGATTTCGGACTGATCCCTCCCGACCTTCTCGCAGTGGGCCCGCAGTACCTCATCGAGCTCGAGCCAGTCTGCGGGCGCTTCGGGGAAGGTCATGTCCCACTGGTCGGCATACTTGGCCACCGTCCTCAGCGTGCGCACTCTGCCCTTGCCGCCGATGACGAGAGGGATGTGTTCCTGCACCGGTTTGGGCTCGCACCAGGCATCGGTCAATTCGAAGAACCGGCCCTTGTGGTTGGTGACCTCGTTCTCCAGCAACGAGATGATCACCTCCATGCCCTCTTCCAGACGATCGCTGCGGTCGCGCAGCTCACCGAGCTCAATGCCGTAGGCGTCGGACTCTCTGAAATTCCAGCCAGCGCCCATGCCCAGCTCAAATCGGCCAGCGGAGATGTGGTCGAGAGTGGCGGCCATGTTCGCAGTGACAGCCGGATGACGGTGGTGCATCCCATTGACCATCGCCCCGATGCGAATTCGCGTGGTTGCCTGAGCAAGCGCACCCAGCATCGTCCAGCCTTCGAGATTCGGACCCTCGTATGGAGGGGCCAGGGGGTAGAAGTGGTCCCAGTTCCATGCCGACTCGAAGACGTCGATCCGATCGGCCTCTTTCCATACGTCAAGGAACTCGGGCCACGTTGCGTGGTGTGGTGGTGTCTTGATTGCGTGGCGACCCATTTCATTCTCCGTTCTCTGGTGCTGAAGGTGATCAGTCCGAAACTGCAGCTATCGCCGAAACTCGGGTCGGGGTGAGCCGCACGAGCAGTTCACCCGTACTGCTGTTGCGGGCACCGAACTCCTCGGCACGCTCAGCGCCCATGTAGCGACCACCGATCTGGGTGGCCGCTGCCCGGACCAGCTCCAGGTCGTCGTCGAAGGTGACAGTGCCATCGATCTTGACAAACGAATAGGGCGGAGCCTGATCATCGACGACAAGGCTGGCGCGACCTTCACGACGTAGCGCCTTCGCCTTACCCGAGGACTCATGGGTATTGAAGATGACATCGTCGCCATCGAGCACGAACCAGATCGGCGCCACATGGGGACGACCGTCCTTGCCCACCCACGCCAACTTGCCCGTACGGGTCCCTTGGAGAAGGAACTCGGCGGCTTCATCGTTGGTCATCTCTCGCATACCGAAGCGTACCGCTGGCCCGCAACCGGCGACGGATCCATACGATGCGGGATGTCGTTCGCCACTACTGCCCGAACGACGATTCATCGATTCTCGTACACGGCTTGGCGTATCGCCGATCCGAAAACGGGTGGCTGGCCTCTGGTTGAGCCGCAAGGTGGCATCGGTTGCAGACCTAGACTCGAATCGCACAAGAGTGGGCCTGGCTACCTCGAGGAGAAACGCCATCAACAACCGTGTTTCTCCGACCGTGATCGTTGCCCGCAAACCTCGTGCGGGACAGGAACGCGAATTCGAGCGTTGGTTGCAGCGAATCACCGACTCCGCCGCTCGCATGCCAGGGCATCTTGGCAGCGATCTTCAACCCCCGGGGCCGAAACATCCCGACGAGTGGGTGATCGTCTATCAGTTCGATTCCCAGTCATTGCTCGACGCCTGGATCGAATCACCACTGCGGGCCGAACTGCTGGCCGAGGGAGCCGGACTCACCGAAGGCAACGCCCGGGTTCAGCAGTTGGCTACGAGCTCCGGCGATGATCCGGTGACCGCAGTTGCCTCGTTTCGAGTGCGCGACGGCGAGCGCAGAGCGTTCGAGCACGACTACGAAGACATCATCGAATCGATGGCGACCTTTGACGGATTCTTGAACGCCCAACTCTTTCCACCAGTCGAAGGTGTGCAAGACGAGACGGTGATCGTGTTCTCGTTCCGGTCGCGCCCCCAACTCGACACGTGGTTCACCTCTGACGAACGACGCCAGGAGCTCGAACGACTCGACGAGCACATCGACGGCGAACGCCAGCTCAACGTGGTGGGCGGTTTCGGTGGATGGTTCGCACACGGGCCCCGAGCGGTCAAGACCTGGAAGCAGGCGGCCACCGTGCTCTTGGCCCTGTACCCGACGGTCCTCGTGCTCAACGAAGTCCTCGGCTGGCTCCTCCCCGACGACTTCCCCTACCTGCTGGCAGTCCTGGTCGGCAATACGCTGGGTGTGGCCATCCTCAGCTGGATCCTCATGCCCCGCCTCACAACCGCCCTGGACAGCTGGCTCCGCCGCTAACGCCCATCGGTTTCTCGCAAGCTCGACAACCAGCACATGAGGATCTGCAACCGCATGTGTAGCGTGGATCGAATGACTGGCGCTCACACCACACCATCGGAGGTCTACGCGGCGGTCCGTGACGAACTCATCGACGCTCTTGCGGCCATCAACGACAGTTCCGCTTCACAGATCGTGCCCGCATGCCCGGAGTGGACGGTCAAAGACGTTGTTGCCCACCTGTGCGGCCTCAACGCAGAACTGCTGGCCGGGGTACCGGGCCGTCTAGGGTCCGATGAAGCGACTGCCCGGCAAGTCGGCGATCGTGAATCGGCTGACCTGAAACAGGTGATCGACGAGTGGACGCACATGGCCGACGCGATCGGCGAGCGGCTCTCGGAGGACGAGACCATGGCAATCGCGTTGCTCGCCGACTTGGTCATTCATGTCTACGATCTGGCCGAGGTACTCGATCAGCCCACCGTCAAAGCGGCCACAGCCACCCCTACGTCGGCACACCGATACGTGCCGGGACTGCAGAAGCGAGTCGCCGATCGAACGGGTGTTGCGCTGACCGTCGACCTGAGCGACGGCACAAGCTGGCCGGCACCCGACGGTGACGCGCCCACCGCCGTGACGGTTCGGACCTCGCCCCACGAATTCCTACGCGGCGTGACCGGACGGCTTCGCCGGGAAGAGGTCCAAGCGTTCGACTGGAGCACCGATCCGACCGACATCCTGGATCGAGCATGGAACCAATACGGACCATTTCGAACCTGAGCTGAACGACCTCCCGGTTCAGCGTCCCACGTTGACAACCGGGGTTGTGGGGCTGTCGCTGGCGATGACGGTCATGAGATTCGACGCAAACGTGGCCCGACGTTCGGCGTCGAGGGGAATCGAGTCCCGTCCATCCATCCCTTCCTCGAGCCCGCGCACCGCATCGCGGACCATGAGAACCGCTCCTTCGACGATCTTGGCCCGAGCGGCCACGATCGCAGCCGCTTGCTGACGCCGGAGCATGGCCTCGGCAATCTCGGGCGCGTAGGCGAGGTCGGTGATACGTGCCTCGAGGATGTCCACGCCGGCTTCGGTCGCTCGTTCCTGGAGCTCGATGAGCAAGTTGGCGTTGACCTCGCTGGTGTCTCCGATGAGCGTCGTCACGTCGCTCTCTTCGAAGGCGTCGTAGGGATAGGAGCGGGCCAGATGGCGAACCGCCGACTCCGATTGTGTCTCTACATACGAGGTGAAGTCGTCGACTCCGAATACCGAGCGAGCCGTGTCAACGACGCGCCACACAACCACGGCGGCAATCTCGATCGGGTTACCTCTGGAGTCGTTCACCTTCGAAGTGAGCGTGGTGAAGTTCCGAACCCTGAGCGAGATCTTTCGCGACATGTAGAGAGGGTTCGTAATCCGCAAGCCCGGGGTCACGTCGGTTCCTCGGTAATCGCCGAAGAAGGTGAGGACCGCAGCTTGGTTCGGTTGCACGGTGTAGAAACTGACGGCGATGACGGCCGCAACAATCGCCCCGATGATGGCCACGGCCACCATCACGCCGTTTTCGATGGAAAGACCGCCTAGGAAGAGTGCGGCTGTGCCCAGCGCGAGAAGAACTAGGCCGATCAACCACGGCACTCCCCCGGTCGATCGGGCCGGGTATTCAGTCAGCGAATCCTTCAACATCACGTCCTACCTTTCGCCGTTGCGATCCCTCGCGAGTAGACGTCGAAACGACCTCGGAGCGGTAGTGCCTTACGTCCCAGCCAGCGATCGCACTGGTGTTCAGGTTGCCGGGCACTTGCATGACCCAGCCATCGAATGGTTGGCTGGCCTCGATGCCTGCTCTCCCAACCGATGCCGTCGAACGGGGCCTTGCGAGCGTGAATGTTCCCGGAGCGGCGGTCGCGGTTGTATCAAACGGTGCGCTGCAGTGGGCAAGGGGGTACGGCGTTCGAATCGC
>JBLYYW010000168.1:0-4330 GCA_048550155.1 Acidimicrobiales bacterium
CCAGAACACTGCTGCCACCGCAACGCTTGTCCAGCCGGTGAACGTTGCAGTGAGTGCTGCGCCGGCAAGGATTGGGATGGCGACGAATCCGACGGTCACGACCACCAGGAAGCGGAACAGCCGCTTGCCCGGCTGCCAGTCCCTGTGCCGATTCGATCCGTGTGGTCCAGCCGACCAGTTGTTCGGGCGCGTCACTGCCGCCTACTGCTCATCATCGGAGAACTTGTACCCAACCCCATGAACGGTGAGGAGGTAGCGGGGTCGACCGGGCTGAGACCCGAACTTGCGACGCAGATTCTTCACGTGAGCATCGATGGCCCGCTCATAGGATTCGAAGCTCACCCCGTGCACTGCATCGAGCAGCTGACCGCGTGTGAACACCCGTCCGGGCTGGGCGATCATGGTGGCGACCAGCTGGAATTCTGTCGGAGTCAGTTCGATCTCCTCCCCATCGATGGTGACACGCATCTTGGGGATGTCGACGGTGAAGGGACCAACGTGATGAACGTCCTCGGGCGCAACCGCATCGACCCGGCGTAGTAGCGCTCGAACCCGCGCCACCAGTTCACGCCCTCCGAAGGGCTTCACGACATAGTCATCGGCTCCCAGTTCAAGCCCCACCACCCGGTCGGTCTCGTCTGTACGAGCGCTGAGGATGATGATCGGTACCTCGGATGTGGTCCTGATGGTTCTGATGACATCGAGACCATCGAGCTTGGGCAGCCCGAGGTCGAGAACGATCAGGTCCGGCTGGTGACGGTGGTATGAGTCCAGCGCTGCTCGTCCGTCGGAGGCTTCGACAACGCGGAAGCCCGCCTGTTGCAGATAGTCGGCAACGAGGCGGGCGATTCTGGGTTCGTCGTCGACGACCAAGACCGTGCTCATCGGAGGACCGTCACAATCTCAGTCTGGCGCATCTGGGAAGAGATCCTCGATCTCCTGCCTGGCCTCGGCCCGAGCCTGCGCCCAGTCCCGTTCCTCCTGGGTCGGTTGACGAGGGGTCTCGCTCGTGCGATGGCGGGAGTGTTGGTGCTGCCAGTAGGGCCTGTGGGTCCCCCCGATACCGCGTGCGAACCCACCGCCGATGAGACGCATGAACGCCCCAATCACAAACATCGCGAACATGAATTTGATCATCAGCAGGGGTACGAACAGCAACACCGCCATTGCTGAGCCGGCGCTGCCGATAAGTGTGGCGAGGATGAAGCCGGCGACGAACAGTGGCAGACCGGCAAACGGGAACCCCCTACGACGGGTGGCGTACATGTGAATGACTCCTTGTGTGGTTGGTGTATGGAGTCGATTCTCAAGGTCAATTGTGGAGAAGTTGTGAACGGATGGCGGATCCTTGTGGGCTCGGCTTCCTAACTCACCCCGAACGCAAGAATGCGACCCGGCGGGAGGGCCGGATCGCATATCTGCTCTGCGCGCTCGTAGGGACTCGAACCCCAAACCTTCTCGTCCGTAGCGAGATGCTCTATCCAATTGAGCTACGAGCGCTGAATGCTTCACTCTAGTTCGGACGTATCCGGGCCACACCTTAGTTTTTGACGTGAACGTTGCGGCTGATTCGTGATCAGGGCAGGTCGTAGATTCTCACGTAATCGATCGCGTACGTGGCCGGCAGGGCGCGCTGGTCCAGCGGTCCCGGGTCGCCGCCCAGGGCGAGGTTGATCTTCAGCTCGGTCATCGCCCGGTCGAACGGTGCCGGCCATCCCTGGAGGGTGTCGAGGTCGGTCTGGCGCACCACCTCGACGCCGTCCATGCGCCACGTCATGACGCCATCGCGGCCGTAGTCGAACTCGAGGGTGTGCCAATCGGCGGAGAAACTGGTGGTGCCGAAGATCGCTTTGGACGACTTGGCGTTGGCGCCGAGGCTGTTGGCGTAGTGGAGTCCGAACACGGTGCGCTTCGGATCGACAGCGGTCATGACTTCGAACCCGTCCCACTCGCCACCGGCCGGCCAGCCACCGCCGGCCCAACCGGATGCCCACAGCGCTGGCCAGAGGCCGCCCTGGTTGGCCTCGTTTCCTGGGGTCAGCTTCACCCGATACACGATGCGCTGACCGGGGGAGAAGGTGACACCTTTGCTGCGGACCATCCCAGAGGTGACTTCTCGAGTGGGGCCGTAGGGCGACGAGTTGGGGCAGGTCTCGGTTCGAGCCTCAGCGGTGAGGACCAGTGAGCCGCCCGAGACCGACACCTGCTGTGGGGTGTAGCACTGGAGAGTTCTTCCGCCATCGCCGTAGGTGGAGTGTTCCTTGATCCAGCGGGCCGGGTCGAAGCTGTCAAATTCCTCGTTCCACACCAACGTCGGCGTTGCGGGGGCGACCGTAGTGGTCGTCCTCGGCACGGTTGTGGTTGTCGACTGGACTGTGCTGGTGGGTCCGGTCGAAGTTGTCGTCGAGGACGAAGAGGTTGTGGAGCTGGTAGAGGCTGTTGTCGGTGGAACCGAGGTCGCTGGGTCGTCAGAGACGGCTACCGGTTCAGTGGTCGAGCTCGGTGCGGAGCCCGGTGCCGGCTGACCAACGATTGTTGCCGATGACGGCAGTGGTCGGGGCTGGTCGATGTCGACTTCTTCGCTCCCGAGCCCGTCGTCGAGAACGGTGACTGTGGCTGCCGATTCCGGTGTGGTCGTGGTCGTTTCCTCGGTAAAGGGGAGCGATTCGGGTGTGGCGCCGTCAGGCCCGGCGCTGGACGATGGTGAGGAGCAGGCCGAAATGGCGAGCGCAATCGCAGCGACAGCCGGCGTCAATCGAGAGGTCTGAGCCACGGGTCAGCCATCGGCCGTTCGGCCCATCGGACTGAAGTGTTGGGATCAGATTGCCCGCTGGGCTGGGATTGCTCGGATCAGAGAACTGCGCCGTCGACGATCTCGCAGCTCACGGCGGTGGTGTCTCGTACAAGATCGAACGCGATCGCTTCACCGATCGCCTTCTGGCCGGGCGAGAGGTTCTCGAAAACCACCACCGCTGAGCCGACCACGACGTCGTTGCTCAGGAAGTTGATCTCCACCGAGATGAACCCTCTTTCTTCTTCGAACGGGTTGGTGAACTCGACGACCGCTTTGCCCCACCTGAGCTCGGTGATTCCGCATTCGGTGATGGTGGCGCTGTCCTGCACGAGCTCTTCGTTTCTCGCCAGCTCATCCACTCTCACCTCGATGTTGTTGCCGACCGACGCAACCAGCGCAAGACACCCACCGAGGCCTACCACCATGAGCACCAAGAGCACCTTGAGTGCGGTTCCCATTCCGCCCTTCTCGGGTGTCGGCGCAACGTTGTACTGCGGGGCTGTCTGAGGAGGTTGGGGACCTGAGGCGCGTGTGTGGTCGGTCCACTTCGTGCCGTCCCAGTATCGCTCGGTGGCGGGAAGGGTCGGGTCTGGGTACCAGTTCGGTGCGATCTCGACTGCCACGCCAATCGACAGTACCGCTCCCACCCGCTCCGTTCGGAGACCCTCGGTCCGATCGGCACATGACGTTGGGCCCTGGCCAACCATGGGTGCGAGACGGTGGACTTGTGGTAGGCCACAACGGCAGGAGGCGCTCGATGGTGTCCGCGAGGTTGATGACTGCTGATCGCGTGGGTGCGTTGTGGACTGGAGGGGGGATCTCGATCTTGCTGACCCGGGCCTCCATCATCCTTTTCGGATCGAGGCGGGTGCTGAGGCAGTGGGTGATCGGTCTGGCGGGGGTTGAATTCGTCCTGGACCTCGCGACCCTTCTCACCTCGATCCGGTGGGGGGTGACGAATCTGCGCCGGCACCGATCGTTGCCACTTCGGCTCGCCGCCGCGGCGACGCTTCTGCACGCCGCGAGGGTTGGGGTCTTTGTGCTCGGTCGCCTTCGGCCGTTCAAGGATTTCGACGTGCGCCCTGAACATCGGTCGAGTCACGATCAGCGATGGAACTGGAGACAGGTCACGTTTGCAGTGGTGATGTCGCTCCTGGGAGTTGTTGGTGTGTTTGTCGTGCGCATGCGAATCCACCAGAGGTCGAGCACGCTGTGAACGGGGACACCGGGTCGAACGAGATCGTTCGATATTGGGCGGCGGCCGCAGTGACAGCCTTGTTGGTCTTCATTCTCAGCGTCGTTGTGGGTGATGACTCGTTCGAACGATTCTTTGGTCGGTCGCCCCCGTTGCTCGTGACAGCGGTCGTGTTGGTGATCGGGGCGATCTCGCTTCGAGTGCTTGGTGGACGAGGGTGGCTGCCGGCTCAGCCTTTGGACCTCGCTCGTCTTCCTGTTCTCGGTCTGATCGGTGCCGGGTTTGCTCTGCCGGCGGTTGTCATGGATAGCCTGATCCCTTTCCCCGAGGACATGAACACG
>JBLYYW010000169.1:0-8104 GCA_048550155.1 Acidimicrobiales bacterium
CTGGTCAAGGCCAGGACCAACCCGGTGTCGCTGCTGAAGATCATGCTTTTCACGATCTGAGCGACATCGCAGCCGACGGCGGCGGCGGCATCGGCTGCGCTTCTGGTGCCCTCTGGAAATTCGACGATCTCGAGCTCCAGGCCAGCTGCCTTCGCCGCACTCGTGACACGCCCGACTGAGGGTGAGACCATCGATGGAGCCTATTGTGGTGATGCGCATCCGGCGACAGTCAAGTCACGTAGCAATAGGAATACTGAACCTTTAACCGGGCTTTCAGGTTTGTGTGGTTTGATGCCGATATCAGACGGCACGCAGGCGTACTGCGATCTAGGAGTTGAGTAGACCAATGAGCGAAACAAGCTGGGATTTCGAATCGCCGACGGCTCCCAACGAAGTGTCGTCCGAGATCACCCCCGGGGGCTCCGCTCCGCATGAATCCTCCACGACCTCCCCTCAGTCAACGGTGCGGCCTCGTCGGATTCCGGCTTCGAGCCACACAGTCTCAGAAGCCCAGCCCGAGTTCGCAGCTCCAAGCGGCCCTCCTCTCGGTCGAACGGTCTTTGCGCCCCCAAGTTCCCCCTCCCGACCGGTGGGGAACCGCACTGGTGTCCTCCCTCCGCCACTGCCGTCTCCACCGGTCAAGGAGCGAGTGTCCTCACACGTTGCTTCGGCGCCCGCTGCAGCCCCTCGATTCACCGCACCGACGATTCCGCCGACCGCAACTGAGTCAGCGGCCCAAATCTCTGCCGCCACTTCGGCTCCCCGGAAGCAAAAAGGGAAGTGGGGAGTCCGAGCCCTGATCGCATTCGTCGCCGGGGCCTTGATCAGCGGCGCTGCCTTTACTGCCGGGACGATCGTCTCCGACGACGGGTCGGTGATCGCAAGCAGCCCGACAACGCTGCCGGTTTCCAACACCACTCCGGCCCCGGCTGCTCCGGCTTCCGGCCCGGGAACCGAGAATCCTGCGGCGTTCGTCGCCGAAGATCTGGGCCCTTCGGTGGTTCAAGTCGTCACGAATTTTGGCACCGGATCAGGTTTCGTCTATCGAGACGGTGGCTACATCATGACCAACAATCATGTGATCGAGAACGCCACCGATGTGTTCGTCCGAGACTTCCAGGGCCGCACTCTGAACGCGTCCGTCGTCGGGGCGGATCCTCGGGCCGATATCGCTGTCCTGAGGGTTGAGAACCTCACTCTGCCGGTAGCCGACCTTGCCTTGGGGACCGAACTCCAGGTTGGGCAGACCGCGATTGCGATCGGCAGCCCATTCGACCTGACACGAACGGTCACCGCCGGGATCATCTCCGCGCTGAATCGTCCACTGGAAAACCAGGGTGAGACATTCACCGCGATGATTCAGACCGATGCGCCCATCAATCCGGGCAACTCGGGCGGACCGCTGGCCAACCGCGAGGGTGCGGTGATCGGAATCAACACGGCTATCCGTACCGATGGAGTATCCAACAGCAATGTTGGCGTCGGGTTCGCCATTCCGATCGAAAACGGTTACCGGGTGGCCGAACGAATCGTCGCCGGCCAGCCTCTCGACCCCGGTTTCCTCGGAGTGGGCGCCGGCCAACCCGCCATCGGCGAGATTGGCGTGGTCATCGATGACATCACTCCAGGCTCGGGGGCCGAAGCTGCGGGGCTACAGAGCGGCGACCGGGTACTCACCGTCGACGGGGCTCCAGTCACCGACTTCCGTGAGCTCGCTGGGCTGATCACCACCAACTTCCCCGACGACGAGATCGAACTTGAAATCGTGCGGGGTGAGGAGCCGCTCACGGTGCGCGCAACCCTGGGCGAACGAGAGCCCTAACAGCTCGGTCATCACCGCCAGGCCGGTAGTCCGAGCGGCTTGCGGGGTTAGGCTTCAGAGCAATGGAAATCGGACTGTTCATCATCGTTGCGTTGTGCATCCTGGCTGCCGGCGGTGTCACCTACTACCTGGTTCGCAGTGACCGTGGGGTCGATGCCGAGCTGCAGTCGCCCCCGCCCAAGATCGACCTTCCCGGGCGCACCACCGGTGCCCAAGAGGTGCCCTCGGCCCCGGTTCCAGGGGATTTGGACGCCGAATCTCTAGGCGCTGCGCCCTACCTGGAGCCCCCTCCGGTCGTCAAGCCGTCGTTCTTCGACCGGCTGTCGAAGGCCAGGTCGGCGTTCACCGGCTACCTGGGCGGGTTGGTCGGCCTCGGCAGCCTCAGCGATGACGATTGGGAAGACCTCGAGGAGGCGCTGATTCGTGCAGACGTCGGGGTGCAAACCTCGATGCGTCTCATCGAAGACGTGCGAGCCAGCGCCAAGGAGGCCGGAGCTGAAGATGGCACCGCAATCCTGGGTCTGCTCAAAGAGCGAATGAGGACCGAGATCTCCGAGGGAGATCGCAGGTTGAGTATCAAACCCGATACCACCAACGTGTGGCTCTTCGTCGGCGTCAACGGTGTTGGGAAGACAACCACTATCGGCAAGCTCGGGAAGCGGTTGGCGGCCGAGGGTCATACGCCTCTGATGGCCGCTGGCGACACGTTTCGAGCGGCCGCCGCCGAGCAGCTGACCATGTGGGCTGAGCGGGCCGGATCCGAGATCGTCCGTGGCAACGAAGGTGGTGACCCCTCCTCGGTGATCTACGACGGTGTAGAAGCCGCTGCGGCACGAGGCTGCAACATCGTTCTCGCCGACACCGCGGGACGCCTCCAGAACAAGACCAACCTCATGGAAGAGCTCTCCAAGGTTCGCCGGGTGGCCGAGAAGGGCGTCGGTGAGGTCACGGAGACGCTCCTCGTGCTGGATGCCACCACGGGTCAGAACGGTATGAGCCAGGCAAAGATCTTCGCCGAAGCGGTCGACGTGACCGGGGTGATTCTCACCAAGCTCGACGGATCTGCAAAGGGCGGCATCGTATTTGCCATCGAATCCGAGCTTGGCATTCCGGTGAAGCTGGTCGGCCTCGGGGAGCAGGTTGACGATCTGGTCGACTTTGACTCCAACGAATTCGTCGACGCACTGTTCGAGTAACAACCGTTCAGTCGACCAGCGCAGGGGTCTCCAGTGATCCGGAGCGGCGAGACCTTGATCCCGTCAGTCCCAAGACCACCATGACCGCACCAAGCCAGATCAGATTGAGCCGTGGAGTCTGAGTGATCCGGTAGCTTGCCTGGCCGTCAGTGCCGTCGGAGAGGATTATCTGGGTCTCGTTCAGCAGGGTGCGCCGAGTGGCGGCTTCGGCCGTCGGGACGTTCCGCAGCCGGTGGGCCACGAGTTCGGGCTGCAGTCGAGCGCGCTCGACCTCGACCGTTGCGATGGCCCTGTCTTGGTTCGGTTCTTCCACCAGTTCGAGTCCGCGGTGAGTAACCGTGAGCCCATCGATGCTGGTCGGCTGGTCCTTGACGAGGATCACGCGGCTCGAGGTTGCGGCCATCGTCCCGGCGACACCGATCAGGATGACACCGGCACCCACATGAGCGAGCCAGCCCGGCCGGCCCCCGGTTCGTGCTTGGAACGCGGCCCCAGCCACTCCACCACCTGCGGCAGCAACCGCGAGCCCGAACGGACCTGCCCCTAGAGGCGTGAGCCCAAGACCGATGGCCCCGCCAAGAGCAGCGAAGCGGAAGCCGCGGTCCGCCTTGATCGAGAGTGCACAGCCGACGATCACCAATGGCCACAACATTCGGGTGAAGAACACACCTTCGATAGCAACTGAGTCGCCTCCGAATGCTCGCTCCAGTGCGGGTTCGTAGGTTCCCAGTGCGATGAAGAATGCGGCGATGGTCAGCGTGTACATCGCCTGCCGCTTCTCGATACGGCCTCCGTCATTCCTGCCGGATCCTTCGGGGCGTGGAACGACAACCAGCCAAACCAGTGTTGCTGTCCAGCCGGCAGCAACCACCAGTAGTCCGGCGTCGAGCCCCGGCCGGTCTGCGAAGGCGTGGACAGATCCAGTGAGTCCGGCTCGTGTGAGGGTTGTAGCCCACACCGCAGCCAGCCCCGGCAGCGCGAACAGCACCCGATGGTCGAGTCGAGAGTGGTCGAACCGCAGATGTAATGTTGCGGCCGTAGCGAACCAGGCCACCAGCCCTGCTGATTCGATCGGGTCCCAGGCCCAGAACCCACCCCAGCCGAGTTCGGCATGGGCCCAGGCCGACCCGGTGGCGAGCCCGGCGGTCAGAAAGGCCAGACCCACTGCTGAGGCCCTCCGTATCAACCGGGGGCCCACCGCACCGAGGCTCAGCAGGGTCGGCACGATCGCACCGACGAACCCGAGGTAGAGAATCGGTGGATGCCACACCATGGCCGGATGTTCCAGCACCGGTTGAAGGCCCAGGCCCCCGACCGCAGGAGCATCAAATCGTTCGAACGGATTGGCAGCGACGAGTACCACGACCCCGTAGGCCGCAGCGAGAGCGGTCGCCGGCTGGGTTCGCCCACCCAGAAGTGCGGCGATCGTGGCCCCGACCGAAACCAGTGCGGTGAAGAACAACAGCGATCCTTCCGCTCCACCCCAAAGCCCCGCCAAGCGCACCGGCCATGCGAGCCCGGATCGGGTCGTGCTCACCACGTAGGTGTTGGACCAGTCCTCGGTCGCGAACCCGACCAGAAGCGAGATTGTTGAAGCGGCCATCGCCGCCGCAGCAGCCGCGACGAGCGATCGGCGCGGCCTCAGCGTTGCCGCCACGCTGAGCACTACTCCAAGCCACAGTATCCCTGCGCCGAGCGTCACAGGTCAGGCGATTCAGAGGGGGATGATGTCAGAGATGCCCTCGTAGCGGGCGAGGTCGCGGGAGTGCACCGTGACGCTCTTCATCGCTTCCTGCCAGACCGCCATATGAGGAGCCACGAAATGGGCCTCCAAGGCATCAACCGATTCCCATCGTTCGAAGATCCGCATGGAGCCGGGTTCGCCGATCACCTCGGAGAACTCGTACTCGATGCAACCCGCTTCCGCTCGTGTGGCAGCGATCATCGCCAGCGCAGCCTCCCTGATGACGGCGATGTCGTTGGGGTCCATTTTCACGGTTCCGGACAGGATCAGCATTGTTCCAGTTTCGCACACACGCAGGTTGTCCCGGGTCCGGCTGGATCGACACAGGGCTGGCACTCCACGTGCGCACGCTGTCCAGCGCTCGGCCGCTCTCTTGCGTGCTACTGGGGCGGTTCGTACTCGGTTTGTTTCCGCTTCAGCAGTTCGCTGACCGTTCCGCCCGGCGCGACCGGAGGCTTGGGTGCGCTCGGGCCTCGAGGCGGGCCGGGGCGAGAACTCGGTGCGGTCCGAATGGGTTTGGTCGGGTCGACCGGACCGACAGGTTTGCTGGGTGGTGTGACGGCCGGTGCCTCGTTCGAGCCATCGCCTTGTAGGGGGTCGGCCTCGCCGAACTTCGGCAGCCGACTCTGGAGTTTCGACACCGTGCCCTGTGCCTTGTCCGCACCAACGGCCAGACTGCCCGGTCGGTAGGCGAGGCGGCTCATTGCTACTGCGAGCGGCCAGAGGAGTAGCGCCGCCCACAGGAACCACTTTGTGAGGTCGACCCGACGATTCCCGGCTGCGGTGTTTCCCGGATCGAAAATGTTGGTGATCTCGGGCTCGAACCGTCCGCCGGTCAAGTCGGCCACCCGACGAAGGACATCGTCGCCCAATGGCCGGGGTGCGTACTCGGCGGGATAGGAACGGCTGGTCAGGCCGACCCCGCTCCACACCGGTTCGCCGCCGCTCGACACCGTGGCACCGATCGCGTACGTGCCGGCTTCTTCCACCGGGATTGTGGCAGCGAAGGTGGAACCGTCGACTCGTTCCAGCGGCACGTCGATCCCTTCACCGTCGGGACCGGCCACCCGAACCGAGGCCTGTGCGTCGTCACTCCACGGGGAGACCCCCTCGAGCCGCAAGGCCAGCTGATCGCCGTCGATACTGGCTGTTACTCCGCCGCCATCCCCGCTGGTCGGGAACGTGTCCTTTATGACTCCGGCCCAGAAATCGGGGGCTTGATCCCAGCTCGACCATGCGGTGCCCCAGCGCTCCCCGCTGTCTGACGCCCATGTGCTGACCCGCCCAAGACCCACCTGCCAGCTGCTCAACAGCGGATCCTCATCGGGTCCGATCCGGAGATCGACCCGCGCAGTCGGTTTGGCGGTGGTGGCGATGTAGCCGGCCAGCGGCGGTGCGGTCGACAGGTTGCGCACCGTCGATGCATTGGAAGTGACCGTTGGTAAGAAGTTGCCCTCGTTCACGAAGTCTCGCGACGCCAGGATTGCTTCTTGCACGATGAGTTCTGGGATGGCACTGAGGTCCTTGCCGGGGTAGAACCGGCCACCTCCTGCATCGGCGATGGCGTTGAGTTCTCGCGCCGCTCCCTCGCCCGTGGCGACCACCGAGACGGTGATCCCTTCATCGAAGAGGCCGGCGGCGTCGGCCTCGAGCTGTGCGAGATGTACAGGTTCGGTGAAGCCGTCGGAGAAGAAGATGATGTGCTTGAGATTCGCTTCCGATTCCCTCAGCTGTTCGGCTGCGGTCCGCAGCGTGTTCTCCACATTGGTAGGCCCGTCTGGTTCGAGCTGGGACAGGCCGTCGTCGATCACGTCTTGATCAGGCCGCGGCTGAAGGTCGATGACCCACTCCGCTTTGTTGTTCACACTGATCACTCCGACTTCATCGGTAGCTCCCAACGCATTGATCGCTCGAGCCGCCGCGTTCTGAGCGATGCTCGTCTTCTTGGCGCCTCCATCGATCTCGTTGTTGCCGCGAAGCCCGTTGACCGGGCCCTCCTCGGCGCAGTGGCAGGCCCCCATGGATCCTGAAGTGTCGATCGCAAGCACCTCAGCGACGGTCTGGCGCCGCAACGGGTCGAGAATCTCGCTGACCACGGGCAGAATCTCCTCGAGCGGATGGTCTCGGTAGCCGCCGAGTGCGTAGCTGTGACTGCCCCCGACCACAACCATTCCACGGCCGAGGTCCCTCACTGCGGCGGTGAGCGCAGCGACCGTTGGCTCGGCGAGGTCTCTGGCGTCGACGTTGACCATGATTACTGATGCGTACTGCACCAGCTCGTCAATGCCAGGTACCTGGTCGACACCTACGACGTCGACGGTGAGGCCCGCTGCTCGAATTGCCTGGCTCAGATCGGCGGCGTCGGCGTTTCCACCGCCGTCGATCACCAGTACTTTCTGAGCTCCTGCGACCGGAACAGCCGCGAAGCCACGGTTGTTGGCTCCTACTGCGTCGGCAAGGCCGAACACCTCCGCGGTGTACCGCAGGACGCCGTTGTCGGCGGCGATGTCGGTGAATGTCACCTCGTTGGTTCCCGGCAGCAACTCGATGTCCTGGGAGCCGAGAAGGGTGCCGGCGCTGCTCAGCTCAACCCGGGCAGGCGTGCGGGCCGGAGACTCGACCCGAACCGTGATTTCGACCGCCTCGCCCACCCGGGCGACCGAAGGAACTTCGACCCCGGCAATGGCGAGATCGGTGCCGCGGGGAGGGTCCACGATGAAGACATCAACCGGCACGTTCTCAGCAGCCAGGCGCTCCGCCTCCTCGATCACGTTCCCGGTTGTGGCGCGACCGTCGCTCACGAGCACCAGCCGCCTGCGACTGTCGGCAGGTGCGGCGGCAACGCCGAGTCGTAGAGCTGCGGCGAGGTCGGTTCCGGTGGCATCGACCTGGACCGACAGGCCCGAGAAGTCGGGGTCGTCGTCGACGATCGCTTCGAGACGGGCATCTCGACCGAAGGCGACGACCCCGGCAACGTCACCATCTGGCCGCGCCGCCAGCGCTTCACCCACGGTCTGCGAGGCCCGGCTCCGTCCCGCCGGACCGAGCGAATCCGAGGCATCCAACAGGAACACTGCCCCCACTTTGTTCGACTCACGATTGAAGCCGGGACCGAGGAGTACCACCAGCAACGCAAGCGCCACCCCGACCCGCATCCCGGTCGCCAGTTGCCACTGGCGGTGGGAGACGCCGAGCCGACGCCGAGCCAGCAGCCACTCGGCTAGCAACAGTCCCAGGAGTACAAGGATCACAGGCCACAATCGGGCGATCTGCCCCTGCACTGTGTCGGGTCCTTCGCCACCCTCGGGAACCTCGAACGGGAGGTCAGGGGCCGGAGCGATC
>JBLYYW010000170.1:0-2989 GCA_048550155.1 Acidimicrobiales bacterium
AGACAACGGAGCCGTCGCGCAACTCGTTCTCGAACGTTGCAAGCAGATGGTCCACCACACCGTCGGTCAAATCACGGGCCATGCCGATCCGAATGGGGGTATCGGACGTCAGATCGACAACCCGATGCGGCTGCATCTTCCCCGACTGCTTCCCAGTCGCAACCACCAGCAGCGATGGCAGCACAAAGAGCGAGGCGACGAGGGCGAGAACGATCATGATCGCCGTGAGGAGACCGTAAGTCGCAAACATCGGCATTGGGGCGAACGCCAGGATCCCAAAGCCGGCGACGGAAGTGACGGCAGACCCGGTGAGCGCGGAACCGGTGCCGGTACCTGCGGCGGCGACGGCGACCAGAGGCGCCGATCCTGACCGTCGCTCTTCGAGGAAACGCATTGTGAAGTGGGTCGAGAAGTCGATCCCGATCCCGACCGAGACTGCACCGATTATCGAGGTGACCACGTTGACGGCGAATCCGGCTTGATGCATCAACCCGTACAACCACGTAACGACCAGCAGTATCGGGACGATGCTCACCGCGGCATAGCGGAACGACCTCATAAAGGCAGCTGCCACCACAAAACAAGCCAGAACGGCCAGTGGCAGTGCCAGCAACATCGAGCGGCGGATTCCGTCGAGCTGATCGTCGCGGTATACAGCCGATCCGGTGACAACCACTGTGGCATCGGGATCAATCAAGGCTAACGAACTCTCCAACTCGGCCGCCAGCGGCTCCAGCGTTTCTCTAGTCCTGACTACGTTCGCCTGATTGCGGGTGTCGGGGATTTGATACGTCAGCACAGTCGCGTAGCGCGCCCCGTCATCCGAGCGCCACAGCACGGTGCCAACATCGTTGGGCGTCCACAACGCATTACCGGCCGAGTCAGTTACGCCTGCCGCCAACGCATCGTCATAGAAATCGACAAGCCTGCTCCGCCCTTCGATATCGACGTCTTCAAGCAACCCGAGCACGCCCGGGTCGACACGGACCACGCCATCGTTGTCTCGGGCCAGCGGGCTGTCCTCGACCGCGGCAACCCGAACAGCAAAGGTACGCAACGCATCGAGTGCCTCAGGTGAGGCAAGATCACTCTCCACATAGACCTGAGCCGGCTCGCCACCTTGATCCCCGAGGTACTCGGCCGTCTTGTCCAGACCAACAACGAAATCGGAATCCGGGGAGAAGAAGTCATTGACATCAAACGTCACTTCGAGCTGCAACGCCCCCCAGAGAGCAACGGCGGTGACCAGGGAGGCCGCTCCGATCGTCAACCAGGGCCGTGCTGCGAAGCCTGCGACGGCTTGTCCCAGCCGGCGCGATCCGTTGCCGGAACGGTGTGCAGCAAAAGCGACACCCGACGTGCGTTTGGCCACGAACAGCGGCAGACCCAACATCACGACTACGTAACCCAGCAGCATCGCCAGCCCGAGTTCCTCTGATACGAATACGAGAACCAGAACAGTCCCGGTAGCGAAGCCGGCTGCGACCAAGCTGAGAACCATGTCCATTCCACGACCCCAACCGGTGATCGTGCGGCTCCCCACCTCCCCCTCGGTCAGCGAAAGCATCAAGGGAGTCGCCACACCCAGGAGCAGGAAAGCGGCAACGGTTGCGAGCGCGGCCGCATAGCCAAACTGCACCACCGACTCGATTCCTGCTGTTGTGTTCGCAAGAAAGGCGGCCGCATCTGAGGTTGCGGCCAAAGCCAACGCACCAAACACCGAGCCCAAACCAACCACAAAGGCGCGTTGACCCACGAGACCCCGTCGTGCCTCCTCGCGGACCCTGCCGATGCCGTGGAACGCCGAGTCGATACCAAACGAAATCATGCTGATGGGAAGAATCGTGCTGAGTATCTGATCGCTCTTGAGACCAATCAGATTCGCCCCACCCCGTAACCACACCATCAGAACCGCCAGCGCGGCACCGGCAATCGCCACTGCCCAATAGGAACGGAAGGCAATCCCGACGATCAGCAGCACGGCAGCGATCGTGAGGCCAACGAATGGTCCCGCTAGTTCACCCTGCTCTGCGGAAGTCAGGTTCACATCGGAAGCAGGAGCCCATGCTGCGAGAATCTCGCCGTCGCCCGCGATCGCGGTCTTGAGATCCCTGGCGAACTGCTCCTTTTCAAGGCTGTCCGTTCCGATCGTCACCAGGAACCCGCCGCCGCCGAGTTTCTCATTGTCGGCGGCCACGCTCACGAACAGCGCGGGGCTGTGCCAAGCGCCGTCCTCGTCCTGGGTTGCCTGCGCGGCCAGACCCCATTCGGTTGGCGAACTCTGTTGCAGAATCGCCGCAACTACGCCATCCACTTGATCCTGGGTTGCATCGGCGATGCCCCCAGTCACGCCAACGTCACGGAGCAACCGGTCGACCGAGTCGGCGATAGACCAGACTCCGTGGACGTCGATGCCAAGGCTCGAGTCGCGCACCTTGACCAGGCGGTCTCCGATTGAAGTGTCCTCGCGCATCGCTTGCGAGTTCGTCAGCAGGGCAAGCAGGGCGTCTCTTGCCAGCATGTCGCCCGCGTTGGCCTCCACGAGGAGGAAGTAGCTGAACACCTCATCGGCAAATCGTTCCGCCACCAGTTCTTGGGTGGCTGTGATCTCCGTGACCGGGCTTTGTGAAGCTGTTTCATCGGGCGCCCAAAACAGCATCGGGTAGCTCAGTGCGGCAGTCGCCACCACGAGGGCTGCGATCACCATTCGGGAGTGTTTGGCGATGGCGGTGGCCAGACCGATACCGGGCGATCTTGATCCTGAGGGCAGGCGGGAGTCAGTCGCCATGGCGGCTCTCCCAGGGGCCCAACGGGCGCGGCGCATCAGCAAGCGTTGTCAGCTTCACCTGTAAGACATCGGAGGTTTTCCGACAAACCTTGCCCGCTTTGTCCGCCACGCTGATATGTTGAGGGTGTGCGGGATCCGCCAGCGTGTCGGATCCTATGGAATGGTCACCCGGTCCAAGGTGGGAGGGGCCCCACCGCCCCT
>JBLYYW010000171.1:0-3634 GCA_048550155.1 Acidimicrobiales bacterium
GTTCGAAATCGAATCGATCGGCCGTGAGTGGGAGACTTCTCAACAGCTCGGCGTCCACCAGCTTGAAGCAGGTTTCCATGTCGGTGATCGACGATCCGAAAAGCACCTTGGTGAGCAACGTGAGGGCTCGGTTGGCAACAAGGCTGTGGAGCTTCATGCCCGATCGGTCGCCCAGAAACCGCGAACCGTAAACGACCCTGGCTCCGTCCCGTAGCACTGGCGTGAGCAGCGCCGGCCAGTCGGCGGGGTCGTACTCCAGATCGGCGTCCTGAACGAGGATGTAGTCGCCCGATGCCCGTTCGATGCCCTGTCGTAGGGCTGCACCTTTGCCGCCGTTGGAGGCCAAGGAGACAACGGTGACTTGATCGTCTGCGAACGCTTCGAGAATCTCCAGCGATCCATCGGTCGAGCCGTCGTCTACTGCAATGATCTCGAACGGTACGTCCAGTCTCATCGTGCGGAATGCCTGCATCGCAGATGCCAGGGTCGCCGCTTCGTTGAAGACGGGTACGACCACCGAGAGCGAAACCACCGATGTCGGCGTAGTGGCTACGGCACTGGGGACAACCGGTGATGTGGTTCTTGCTGGCACCATGATGTCGTATCGGCATCTACCGGCGAGGCTAAACCGGAAGCACCTGAGCGATCACACCCACGGCATCCGAGAGCACGATCCGGCTAGGTCGCCGCCCGGGCCTCTACATCGTCGGCCAGTCGGGCTGTTGTGGCATCGCGTAACGCAAACGAGATCAGAATGAAGATGCCCACGTACACCGGGGCGACGGCCCGCGAATAATCGAAGTTCATTCGCAGTACCGATGGCGTGAGCAGGAGAAACAAGGCAGCGAACGGGGCACAAGCACTTATCAACACATCACGGGCGACCACCGTTCGCCACAGGAGAACCAAGGCTGACAGGGTCGTCATCAACCCGAACAACAGACCGTCCGAGCTCCTCGTCCACACCTCAAGAGCCTCGGGAAAACCGTTGAACGGGAGCCCCAACGCGCCGTTGGTATCGCCGGTTGCATCGGGAACCTGGAGACGCAGAAACCCGGCCCAGGCGGCCGACGGAAGAACCGCAATGGAGAGCATCGCCAGTCTGACCCTGCGATGCCGAATCAGGTCTTCGGCCATGACCCCCGCCAGCATCAATACCATCGTCTCCCGGGTCAGCAGGCTCAGAGCAAAGAGCGCACCCGCCCAGACGTAGCGACCTCGATCGTGCTGGAGAACCGCTGCGAACCCCAGGGCCAATGCCATCGTGCTGGCGCCGCCGATCTGCATCGAGCCCCAAATACCCGGATTCAGTACAAACGCCAGACCCCACCACCGGTTCAAACCCCTGCGAGCAGCCAACTCTCCGACCGCCCCAGCACCCAGTCCATAGGCCAAGATCTGAAGGGCGGCCATGGTCCACGGAATCGCGACCATCGGCACCACACCTCCCACTCCCGCAGCCAGCGGGTACAACATCCGCTGACCCCGATATCGGGTGGGCCACATGTACTCGACCGTGAATGGATCAGCGACCAGTGGATCCATCGCCTGAAGCAAGAAGAACTGGCCGTCGTGTCCCGGATTGGGTCGGGCGGTCACGGTGCGCCCGATCTCGGTCTCGATCCGGTCCCCGATGACGCTTTCTTCGGCGACTGCCACGATCACGAACGGGTCGCCGTCCGCTTCTAAGAGCATCGCCCCGAAGACGGCGAGGCCGATCAGTGCACCAACGATTCCGACTCGCATCAGGCTCCATCGGCTTTGAGAGGTCGAAATGGAGAACAGTCGGGCCTGCCCGAGTTTCAGGCCCTGCCAACGATCCTGTCGACCTCGATTTCGATCACCACCCGATCAGCGCGCTCCTTGGGTTGCCGGTACCGCTGGGCGTAGCGGCGGACACCCTCAGCAACGGCTTCAGGTGCATCGGTCACCTGGGCGGCGCCGTAAATCGTGAGCCAGCGGCCCCCGTCGACCGATCCGATGGCAACGCGTGGGTCGTGACCGTCGGCGACGTGTCGGGCCTTCCATGACGCCGCCCACGTAATCACCCGCGCCAACCGATGTTCGGGATCGTAGGTGAACCCAACCGGGGTTACTCGGGGTCCTCCGTCGGGAGCAAGCACGGTGAGGGTCCCGAGATGTCGTTCGGTGAGGAATGTGATGACCTCCGACGGCAATACATCGAGATCGAACGCAGCCATCAGGCGGCTCCTCGGCCACCCTCGAGCAACGGGCGCAGGAATCGTCCCGTATGGCTGGAGCTGGTTGCCGCGACTTCCTCGGGAGTACCGGTTGCCACCACCGTGCCACCGCCGCTTCCGCCCTCAGGACCGAGGTCGATGATGTGATCGGCGGTTTTGATCACGTCGAGATTGTGCTCGATCACCAAGACGGTGTTTCCCTGGTCGACCAGCCGAGTGAGCACGGTGAGCAGTCGGCGGATGTCCTCGAAATGCAGTCCGGTTGTGGGTTCGTCCAGAAGATAGATGGTGTGGCCCGTGGATCGTTTCGCCAGTTCAGATGCCAGCTTCACCCGCTGCGCCTCGCCCCCGGACAAGGTTGGGGCTGGCTGACCGAGCCGCACATACCCGAGCCCGACGTCTACCAACGTCTGGAGATGTCGGGCGATGGGAGGCTGGTTGCTGAAGAACTCGAGGGCTTCGGAGATCGGCATGTTGAGCACCTCGGAGATGTTCTTGCCCTTGAACAGGATCTCGAGGGTGTCACGGTTGTACCGCGCACCTTTGCAGATTTCGCACGGCACGTACACATCGGGAAGGAAGTGCATCTCGATCTTGATGGTGCCGTCGCCCGAACACGCTTCGCAGCGGCCACCAGAAACGTTGAAGCTGAAGCGGCCGGGCTGGTAGCCGCGGACCTTGGCTTCGTTTGTCTTGGCGAAGAGCTTGCGGACGTGGTCGAAGACCCCGGTGTAGGTGGCAGGGTTGGAACGGGGCGTGCGACCGATCGGCGATTGATCGATGTCGATCACCTTGTCGAGATGTTCCAGCCCCTCCAGTGATGTGTGCAATCCGGGCGGAACCTTTGACCGGTAGATCTTCTGCATCAGCGAGCGCAGCAGGATGCCCGTGATCAATGTGCTCTTGCCAGAACCTGACACACCCGTGATGGCGACGAACAGACCGAGGGGAATGTCGACATCGATGTTGCGCAGGTTGTGTTCGCGAGCGCCCTTGATCGACAAGATCTGATCGTTGACGGGGCGGCGCACCGCCGGAACCGGGATGTTCTTCTTACCACTGAGGTACTGGCCTGTCAGGCTGCCGCGACGCTTGAGCAGCCCCTTCACAGAGCCGCTGTACACCACGTCACCACCGTGCTCACCCGCGCCCGGACCGATGTCGACAACGTGGTCAGCGATCTTGATGGTGTCTTCATCGTGCTCGACCACCACGACCGAGTTGCCGATGTCGCGCAATCGTTGCAGGGTCTCGATCAGCTTGGCGTTATCTCGCTGGTGCAATCCGATCGAAGGTTCGTCCAACACATACAGAACCCCGACCAAACCCGAACCGATCTGGCTGGCGAGCCGGATCCGTTGTGCCGCTCCCCCCCGGAGGGTCGAGGCACCGCCCCCCAGGCTGAGGTAGTAGAGAACGACAACGAGTAGGAA
>JBLYYW010000172.1:0-4136 GCA_048550155.1 Acidimicrobiales bacterium
CGCTAGATCGATGAATCAGCCCGTCGCAGGCACGCTCGCGCTGGTCACGGGCGCGGCTGGAGATATCGGTCGAGCTGTGGCAGTCCGGCTGGATGCCGACGGAGCCTCGGTGATCGCCGCCGACCTCGCCGGTGCCGCCGAGGCGCTCGACGAAACCCGACGGCGGTGTGTCGCCGTCGCTCCGACCGATGCACGGATGGCGAGCGCAAACTTTGACGTGACCGACGCTCCGGCGGTGGAGGACACGATCGCTCGCCTGACCTCGGAACTCGGGCCGGCCGATCTTCTCTTCAACAACGCCGGCTATCAGGGCCAGTTCACCAACACGCTCGATGCGTCGATCGAGGATCTGCGGCGCGTGGTTGACGTCAACCTGGTCGGTGTCTTCGCCGTGCTTCAAGCCTTCGCTCGGCAGCTTCGGATTGCCGGTCGACCCGGCGCCGTTGTGAACACCGCGTCGATGGCGGGTGTCAGCGGCGCGCCCAACATGGCCGCCTACAGCTCTTCAAAGGCGGCGGTCATTGCCCTCACGAAATCGGCAGCGAAGGATCTGGCCCCACTTGGCATCCGCGTGAATGCAATCAGCCCGGCCTTCATCGGCCCGGGCGCCATGTGGGACAACCAGGTGCGATGCCAGGCTCAGGTCCCCAGCATCTACTTTGCGGACACCGAGACCGAGGTCGCCAAGCAGATGATCGACCAGATACCAATGCGCCGCTATGGGCGCCTCGATGAGGTGGCATCGGCGGCCGCGTTTCTTCTCTCTGACGATGCTTCCTATGTGACGGGTGTGAACCTCGAGGTCTCGGGCGGCTCCGTCTGACCGAGTCAACCGAGGCGCGCGTGGAGCGTTGCGCAGCAACGGTTTGGGCGTGTCTCGAGGAACGATGCGGCCCGTGACTGGAGCGGAGCGTGTCAGTGGGCGCTGGGTATGAGGGACGCCGCGATGAAACATCGGTCGGGGCTGACGAAAATGATTGGCAAAGCCGCCCGTGCTAGGGTCGCATTTGAATCAAAATCCAACAATCTAATAGGAGCCACGTGACATGGACGGGAGTCAAGTAAGGTTCGTAAGGGCGCGCCGGTTACCAGCAATGGTGGCCGCGATTATGGCGGCGTCACTCGTTGCCAGTGTAAGTCCGGCAATGGCGGCAGATCCGAGTACCGACGGCCTCGTGATTAGCGAGTACGTTGAGGGTTCGAGCAACAACAAGGCCATCGAAATCTACAACGGAACCGGAGCGCCGGTTTCACTCGGCGGGCTGGAGTTCCGGCTCTACTCAAATGGTCGGACCTTGGCCCAAGGGCCGAGTTCCACCTACTCGTTCCCGTCCGTCGACTTGGCTGACGGCGATGTGTTTGTGGTAACGAACCCGCAGTTTGACGGGGGCCTCACCGTTGGCGGTGACATCGACGCGACTTCGGGCGCCATCAACTTCAACGGCAACGACGCCTTCACGATCGTCAGGGGAACCGACGTGGTCGACAGCTTCGGCGAGGTTGGCAACGATGCTGGCTTCGCCTCGAACGTCACGCTACGACGCAGCGACTTCACGCGCGACACCGAACCCACTGACGCCTTCAACGTCGCCGATCAGTACGCATCGTTCGGGTCGAACGACGTCAGTCAGCTCGGCCTGGCTCCCGGAGACGACGGTGGAGGCGGCGATCCCGATCCGACCTGTCTGACCCCGGATGAAGACCTCACCCTGATCAGCGAGATCCAGGGTGCCGGCGCCGATCCCGACGCCCGCTTCGACTCACCACTGGACGGCCAGACAGTAACGATCCGCGCCGTGGTGACGCTGGCCGACTCCGACCTCAATGGCTATTTCGTGCAGGAGGAGCCGGCCGACCATGACGCTGACCCCACCTCCTCCGAAGGGCTCTTTGTATTCCAGTCGGGTGGCGCGTTGCCGGTCGAGGGAGACACGGTGGAGCTGACCGATCAGGTCACAGCGTTCTTCGGACTGACCCAGTTCTCATTCCCGGACACCGAGATATGCGACGTGGATCCGGTCACCATCGATCCGACGCCGCTGATCCTGCCGCTCGACCGCGACGGCCGCGAGGCGCTCGAGTCGATGCTGGTCACCAACGCTCAGGACCTGCAGGTAACCGGGTTGTTCACGGCCTACCGGTTCGGTGAACTCGGTCTCGCCCTCGACGGCCCGCTACCGCAAGCAACCTCGGTATTCGCTCCCGACGATCCTGCAGCCGCCGACCTCGAGGCCGACAACCTGGTCCGCGAACTCAAGGTGAACGACCGAAACGAGGCGTTTGGTCAGTTCAACCCGTATCCGTGGGAGCTATTCGACGAAGATCTCTCCGCCGGCGACACCATGCCGGCCGGTCGTCTCGTCGGAGCGTTGGGATACGCCTTCGGCGAGTTCAAGGTGGAGCCGGTCGACAACGAGGTGGGTGACCCGAGTGACCGCATCTTCTTCCCCGAAACCGACGACACGGTACCCCGACCGGCTGAGCCCAGATTGGCCGACGGCAATGATGTCGCTGCTTTCAACGTGTTGAACTACTTCAACACGTTCGGCAACAGCGCTGTCCTCCGCGGCGCCACCAACCAAGAGGACTTCGACGTTCAGACGGCGAAGATCGTCGACGCCATCAACCGCCTTGACGCCGCCATTGTTGGTCTCGTTGAGCTGGAGAACGACTACGAAGACTTCTATGACGGCGACCCGGCCACGGTTCCGTCGGTTGTGACACTGGTGGAGGCACTCAATGCTGCTGCCGGGTTCGACAAGTGGTCCTACATCCAGCCGCCCGAATCGATCCTCACTTCGGAGGGCCTGGGCAACGGTGGCCTCGGTACCGACGCCATTGCCCAAGGCATCATCTATCAGAGCGCGAAGACTAAACCCGTGCTCCCGGCGACCACGTTTGACATCGACGCATTACTGACCGGCGATTCGGAGAACAACCGCTGGCCGCTGGCCCAGGCGTTCGACATCAACAACAACCGGGTCACCGTCGTCGTCAACCACTTCAAATCGAAGGGTTCGAGTTGTGCCGACACCGCCGGCCCCGGCTTCGGTCTGGGAGATGACGCAGGCTCGGCGTTGACCGGAAACTGTGACTTGACCCGCCAGTACGCCGCCGACCGACTGGTCGAGTGGGTGGAGACCAAGGGGAATCCGGTCTTCGCCAATCGCAAGATACTGCTGGTCGGCGACTTCAACTCGTACGAGGAAGAGGCACCGATCGAGATCCTCGTCGATGCCGGGTACGTCGATATGGTCCAAGAACAGGGTGATGACGCCTTTACCTACAAGTTCAGCGGTCGTTACGGCCGGCTCGACTACATCTTCGCCTCGTCGAAGATCGCCAGGAAGGTGACTGACGCCGAGGTTTGGCAGATCAACTCGATTGCGCCGACCGGCTATCTCTACTTCAACGACCCGATTGACCTGTTGGCTCACGGGTCGTCCGACCACGACCCAGTGGTCATCTCGTTGCGATAACACCACTTCAAAGCATCGAACGGGAGGTGGCAATGCCGCCTCCCGTTTCGCGTCCGGGGCAGCTGCGCAACCGAGACGTCCTTCTCGCGTGTCTCCTAACGCTCGATGGGAGGGCTGATGTGACCGTGGTTTCGCTTGCGGTCGGTTGACCCGGAGACCACACTGGATTTGTGGTCAGCCGACCACATGGCGGAGCCGGACAAGGAATCTGTTGTACTACGACCGAATCTGGTCGTCGAAAACGACCGAGCCATGAACAACGGCACAAGATCCAGATTGGCCTTGTGTAGACAAAGGGGAACCAAGAAATGTTGAACCGCACGATACGACTGCTGACAGCAGTGCTGCTTCTGACGGGACTTGTAGCAGCAACCACAGGTCCGGCCTCAGCAAAACCGCCGGCCGAGTCCGGCAACGTTGAACGATTTGAGGATCAACAAGGCCTCGTCTACAGCAACGGAGAATACGCCGTGGTTACAGGTCCACCCTTCTCACAAGGCTGTTTCGGGGAAGGATTCCCGACGACGACGACTCAGTTGGTCAATCGAGGCAACGAGACGTTCTCGGCAACTTGGCGAATCAAGAACATCAACGTCATGGTCTTCGAGTGGGAAGGCGATGTCTTCGACCTCATTGGTGCAAGTTGCGAGGCACTTC
>JBLYYW010000173.1:0-6187 GCA_048550155.1 Acidimicrobiales bacterium
CAGGGTGTGACAACCAGTGTGAACGCTGGTGAGGTCACCTGTGTTCTGGGCGACAACGGCGCCGGCAAGTCCACCTTCATCAAGATCCTCGCTGGCGTGCATCAGCACAATGAAGGGGAGTTCCGATTCGAAGGTGAACCGGTTCGCTTCAACTCGCCTCGCGAAGCGTTGGATCGCGGAATCGCCGCGGTGTACCAGGATCTCGCCATGGTGCCGCTTATGTCGGTGTGGCGGAACTTCTTCCTCGGGGCCGAACCCACCACGGGTATCTGGCCGTTTCGATGGGTCGACAAGAAGGTCGCCAGCGAAACCGCCAAATCCGAGATGGCCAAGATGGGCATCGACATCCGAGACACCGAGCAGCCGGTTGGAACACTTTCTGGCGGAGAGCGCCAGTCAGTAGCGATCGCTCGTGCAGTTCACTTCGGTGCCAAGGTTCTGATCCTCGACGAGCCCACGTCCGCGTTGGGAGTCCGCCAGTCCGGCGTGGTGCTGAAGTACATCCTGGCCGCGGCCGAACGGGGACTCGGCGTGATCTTCATCACCCACAACCCCGCCCATGCGTACCCGGTCGGGGACCGGTTCCTGATCCTCAACCGAGGCAAATCGATGGGTAACTTCGCCAAGGACGAGATCAGCCAATCGGAGCTGACTCAGAAGATGGCCGGCGGCGCCGAACTCGAAGCACTCCAGCACGAACTGGCACAGGCCACGGGCGGCTCAGGAAACTAAGTGCCCGACAGCGCGATCGATACGCCCGAGATCATCACGGTCGGCAGGATCAGCGTCGACCTCTATCCCACGACCGAAGGTCCGATGCGTGACGTTCGCACGCTCGAAAAGAGCGTCGGAGGAACCGCAACCAACGTTGCCGTCGCCGCAGCGCGGCTGGGGCGGCGGGCGGCCCTGGTCACCAAGGTCGGTGACGACGCCTTCGGTGACGACGTAACCCACGCATTGTCGAGCCGTTTCAACGTTGACACCCGCTGGGTGTCAACCCATCCAACGCTGAAGACGCCACTGGCGTTCGCCGAGCTCAATCCACGCACCGAGCCCAACATCATCTTCTACCGGGAACCGTCCGGCCCCGACATGGAACTTCAGCCGAGCGAACTCGAGGACCTGCCGGTTCGCGAGTGCGGGATCCTGTGGATGCCGGCGACACGGTTTTCCAGCGAGCCGAGTCGAAGCACGGTGACCGGTCTTCTGAAACGGCGAGGCCGAGCAGAGCATACGATTCTCGACCTCGACTGGCGGTTTCAGTTCTGGGCATCCGAAGAGGCTGCCCATGCGGTCATCAACCCGATGCTCGGGCACTTCAGCGTGATCATCGGCAACCGGGATGAATGTCGGGTGGCGGTCGGGACCAGCGATCCAAACCAGGCCGCAGATCGTCTGTTGGAGACCGGAGCCACGTGCGCGGTCGTCAAGCTCGGTGGCGACGGGGTGATGGTCGCCACCGCCGACGGCCAGCGGGAGACGGTCGCTCCCTACCCGGTCGAGGTGGTCTGTGGCTTGGGTGCCGGTGACGCATTCGGCGGATCGTTCTGCGATTCCCTTCTCTCCGGCGTCGGATTTGTGGAAGCGGCCAGACGCGGCAACGCTGCTGGTGCCATCGTTGCCGCCCGGCTGTTGTGCGCCGATGACATGCCCTATCGCCACGAGGTCGACCAGGTTCGCACCGACGGCGCCGTTCTCTAGAAACCTCTCCCAGGAGTCCATCATGAAACAGCTTCGATCCGTCACCCCCGAGGCCGAAGGTTGGACGTATCTCGCCTTCGAGATCATCGAGCTCAGCGCAGGCGAGTCCAGTACCCATCGCGAGTCCGATCGCGAACAGGCCGTCGTGCCGCTGGCCGGTTCGGCCACCCTCACGTTCGACGGCGCTGACCACGCGGTGAGCCGGTCCTCGGTGTTCACCGAACTGGCTCCAGTCGGGTACGTGCCTCCTGGCATCGACATCACCGTGACAGCGACGTCAGACACCTTCACCTACGCCGTCGGTTCGGCGCCCGCCGAGGGCATGTACGGGGCCAAGCTCGTGGAGCCGTCAACGATCCGCAGTGAGGTCCGTGGTGGCGGCCAAGCGCTTCGGCAGGTGAACCACACCCTTGCCATGCCGATCGAGGCGGAGCGACTCATCCTCTACGAGGTCTACGTTCCCCGGGGGACCTGGTCGGGCTGGTCCCCGCACTGCCACGACGGGCTCGACGGTTCGCCCTACCTGGAAGAGGTGTACTACTTCAGGATGGATCGACCCGAAGGCTTCTGGTTCCACCGAAACTGGAGAGCAGAAGGCGACGACGACGACATCTTCGATGATTTGCACTCCGGCGGTGATGGTGACCTCGCAACAGTTCCACGGGGTTACCACACCTCGGTTGCCTGCCCGGGAGCCAACATGTACTTCCTCAACTACCTGGCCGGCGAGCTGATCGGTGACGAACGCAGAACGCCGCCGTGCTTCCACAGCGATTACACCTGGATCGAACAGGACTGGGCTGCAGGAGAATGGGGAATGCCGGTGGTGACGAACGGCGACCTGGGTGGATGAGCTCGATCCTCGTGTGTGGTCGGTCGGTGCCTACCGTCGACTGGGCAGGGTCACCAACGCCGATGGCCATTTCAACGTGCTCGCCGTTGATCACCGCGACGCCCTGCGAGCCGAGTTCGATCCCGCCAACCCCGACTCGGTGCCGGCAGCAACACTGACCCAGTTCAAGGCGGACATGATCGACGGACTGGGTGCCACACCGAGCGGTGTGATGCTCGAGCCCGAATACTCTCTGCCCCAGCTTCTCCAGAACCGATCCGTACCGGCGTCGGTTGGAGTGTTCGGAGCCCTGGAGGCCCAGGGATACCACAGCGACCCCGATGGCTCAGCCTCGGTCAATGACTTCATGCCGAACTGGTCCGCCGACCAGTTGGTCCGCATGGGCGGGGACGGAGCGAAGATCCTGGTCCTCTACCGGCACGACCGAGGCGACCACACCGAAGCTCAAGACCGGTTCATTCGGGCCGCTGTGACACAGGCTCATCACGCCGGGCTCCCGATCTTGGTTGAACCGGTGCCCTACGGCGTGGCCGATGCCGGTGACCGGCGGCGGGTGATCGTCGAGTCGACCCGTCGGATTGCCCCGATGGGTCCGATGATCCTCAAGGTTCCGTTTCCCGGTCGCGATGCGTGCGCCGAGTTGAACGAGGCAGCCGGCACGCACCCATGGGCCCTGTTGAGCTGGGGTGTGCCCTATGAAGAGTTTCGTGACCAACTGACCGAGGCGGCCGAGCACGGTTGCGCCGGGTTCACCGTCGGCAGGGCTCTGTGGCGGGAAGCGCTTCCCGCCGGCACCCGAGCCGAGGCGGTCGAAGAATTCGTGAGACCCCGGTTCGCCGAACTGTGCTCAATCGCATCACGAGGTACGTCGGTCTTTGACACCGTGCCGGCCCCCAGCCCCCAACCCATGGACAACGCATGAAAACCATCGGAATCGCAGTGATCGGCTTCGGCTGGATGGGTCAAGCCCACAGTCGCAGCTACGCCCGCATCCCTTCCCTGTTCCCCGACCGGCCCGCCGAACCGCAGCTGGTGATCTGTTGCGACAACGTCGAGGCCCGGGCCCAAGATGCGGTCCGCAGCTTCGGGTTCGCCGAGTTCACCACCAACCCTACCGATGCCATCGAACACCCTGACGTCGACGCCGTGATCGTGTGCGCACCCAACATGCTGCACGAGGAACTGTGTGTGGCGGCAGCAGCGGCGGGCAAACACATTTTCTGTGAGAAGCCGGTTGGCGGAACGCCGGCCCAGACCGTACGGGTCGCAGCCGCGGCGGCAGAAGCCGGTGTCATCACGGGGGTCGGCTACAACTATCGGTGGGCGCCCCTGGTGCGGTACGCCAAGCAGCTCATCGACGACGGTGACCTCGGCCAAATCACAAACTACAGGGGTCGGTTCTTCTCGATGTACGGCTCGGATCCGATGGGCCTGTTGTCGTGGCGATTCGAACTCGACGGCGCCGGCTACGGCGTCAGTTCAGACATCCTGAGTCACAGCATCGACCTCGGCATGATGTTGAACGGTCCGATCACCAGCGTGGTCGGAATGCAGGAGACGTTCATCAGAGATCGGCCTCTGCCAAAGGTAGGCGGTACCCACTACGACCGCGGCGAACCTGGAGACCCCACCGGCCCCGTCACCAACGAGGACTACGCCGGCTGCATGGTCCGGTTCGCCAACGGATCGATCGGGACGTTCGAGAGCAGCCGGAACATCGTGGGCCCGCAGAGTCAGATGGCCTTCGACATCCACGGCACCAAAGGGGCGCTGAACTGGAACCTCGAGACCATGAACGAGATGAACATCTTCATGACAGGAGGCGACCAGCTCCACGATGGCTACACCAAGGTGTACTCCGGTGATCGGTACCCGTTCCACGGGAACTTCGTTCCAGGCGATGCCAATGCCATCGGGTACGAGGATCTCAAGGTCATCGAGTGCCTGCAGTTTCTCAATGCGGTGGCCACCGGTGAACAGCACGAACCGGGATTCCAGCAGGCCGTTGACTACGTCAGCGTGCAACAGGCCATCATCAACAGTTGGGACAGCGGCCGCTGGGAAGACGTGAAGACCCTCACCGTGGAGGACCTCCATAGCTAGGCACGGTTCTGCGGCGAATCCAAGCCCGTGACTAGACCGGATGCGCCGCATCAGGCAGAGGGGCCCTGCTGGTCCCTCCGGGGGCCGTTCAGGCGCCACGGAGGCTTCTGGATCCTGCGTGGCGAACGCGCTGTTGCCGGGTTCGGCAACCTGGGCTCGGTGTCTGACGCTCGGTCAACTAACGTCCTGTTGGGTCGGGAGCGATCGGCATGATGGAGGATCGAAGTTGAAGATTGCAGTGCTTGGCGTTGGGCGTATCGGGGCGATGCACGCTGATCTCATTGAGAATCGGGTCGAGGGTGCTTCGGTGGCTGGGGTGTTCGATGTGTTCGACGACGCGGCAGCAAACGTTGCTGCGCGGCTTGGGGTTCCCATGTTCACCAGCATCGATGAGGCGCTTGCCGGTGATGCGGACGCAGTCGCCATCTGCACGTCGACGCCAACGCATGTGGACCTCATGATTCAGGCCGCCGGGGCCGGAAAGGCGATCTTCTGCGAGAAGCCGGTCTCTCTCGACCTCGACGAGGTCGATCGTGGACTCGTTGCGGTCAGCCAAGCCGGGGTTCCCCTCCACATCGGTTTCAACCGCCGCTTCGACCCGTCCCATGCGGCAGTTCAGGCCGCGGTCGCCGCAGGCGAAGTGGGTGACCTTCGGCAGATGCATATCAGCAGCCGAGATCCCGAGCCGCCACCAATCGACTATGTGAAGGTGAGCGGCGGGATCTTTCTCGACATGACCATCCATGACTTCGACATGGCTCGTTTCGTCACCGGATCAGAGGTTGTGGAGGTGTATGCCACCGGATCGGTGACGGTGGATTCAGGCATCGGTGACGTCGGTGATTTCGACACCGTCACGGTGTTGCTCACCCACGAGAACGGCACGGTCACCACGATCGACAACTGTCGCCAGAGCGCGTTTGGCTATGACCAGCGAGTCGAGGCGTTCGGTTCGAAGGGAATGGTCACCTCGGAGAACCATACGGCCACCTCGACCGTCAAGAGAACGGCCAAGGGGAGTGCGGGGGACGTGGTGCCTCACTTCTTCCTGGAGCGATACATCCCCAGCTACCTCAAGCAGTGGGAGCAGTTCATCGCCGCGGTGGAGAGTGGTTCGACCACTCCTGTGACCGGCGCCGACGGTCGGGCCCCTCTCGTGATCGGACTGGCAGCCAAGAAATCGGCTGCGACGAACCAGCCGGTCAGGGTCTGAGACCGATCAATCCAACGCGCCGGTCGAGCCAACGCACCGATCAATCCAAGGCGAGATCGTGGAATGCGTTGAATCGGGATCCAGGAATCGGCGGTAGTCCAAGAAGCTGAAGCGAGAGGTTGCCAGCCTCGGCAGCGCGTACCGGCTGCACACCGGCCTCGTCCGGTCGGCCGAGTCCGGGGTCCAAGCGGTTGGCCAGGTTCAGGGCATAGAGGTCTTGGTTGGCTGCGACTCCCGGACCCCACACAATGAATGGGACCGTGTAGTTCTGTGCGTCATCGAAGACCGAATGGTCGTTCTCTCCCAGTGTCCCGCCG
>JBLYYW010000174.1:0-18652 GCA_048550155.1 Acidimicrobiales bacterium
AGGGCTGCACCACCAGTACCAACCGCCGAACCGGCGTTGGCGGAGAGAAGACCGGGATTGGGATCCACGGTCGAGCCGTCCGGCGCGTAGGCCGTCCCGTCAATGACCGAATCCTGATCGGAGAGAGAAATCGCAGACGTGCCCCCGACCGACCACCACGACGCCGTGCCCGAAGAGCTGTTTGGAGCAACCATCGGAACGAATCTCATCGCATTGGGTCCGACGACAGCGTTGGCGTTGCTGGCGAACTGTCGCAGCGAGCCTTGGATTGCACCGGGGTCGGTGTTGGTGACGACATTGAAGCTGAACCCGAAATCGGCCACCGAGTTCCCGGCAGGGATCAGCGCGAGGTGGTCGGCAACGAGGAGGTCGCTGGCGTCGGTGTCGCTGTTCAGTGGATCAACACCGCCATACACAGGACCTGGAGCCACCGTGAGTGGCGCAGCGAGGTCTACCAGAGAGCCGATGGGGCCGTAGGTTTGTTCGGCCACGGCGGTGCCGATGCCTGTGAGCCCACTGGGAGAGACGACGTCGGTCGAGTCGATGCTCACCCAGTAGGAACCGGAGGGGTTCACGGCACCCGCGATTGCCGTCCCCGTGGCATCGGTGACCAGGCTCATCACAAACGTATCGGTCGGATCCGGAAGTCCAGGGCTAGACCCGTTGTCTTCCCAGACGAACACCTCGACACCAGGTGCAACGGGGTGAGCAGCATCGCCGACCACAGTGTCCAGACCGTCGCCTGCGATGTCAACGAAGACGCGGACCTCGACCTCGTTGGGACCACCGGCGGACACGAAGAGCGCTCCAGCGAAGACTGACGAGAGAAGCGCGGCAATGCCACCGGCGACGACGACAGGAAGCCTCCATCCCTGCAACCCGCTGCGTAGACGCCCCGGCATCGCCCTACCTCACCGCAGAGAGATTCGCCGACGCTGATTTCCGAACCCGGGCCAAGGGCAATCGGAGAGTGCAACGAGTGTTGGAGCCCACCGTGTCGCACCAAAAGCTGCCGCCGAGCGCCGGTGCAATCATTCGACCCAGAACCAAGACCAACGACGTGTCGCGGTCCAGTCGACGGGCGAGGTGCTCGTCGGTGGCGTCGATCAGGCTCGGTGAATGGAGAATGGCCCGGACTGCATCCTGATCCAGCTGACGGCCGTTGTCGGTCAATGCGATCCACACGCCGTTGGCGTCGACTCCGCCGCTGATCAGGACCCGTTCGGCGCCGCGATCGGCCGCATTGCGGACGATGTCGTTGCACAGAAGCAGGATGGCCGATCGATCGCCCCACATGACATCGCTTCCGTCACCTGCCACGCTGACAAACCTCGGCCAGGTGGCCTGGATCTCACTGCGGATGTCCGCAACCGTCAGCGCCTCGAACGTATAGCCGTGACCGACCGCCGTGGCAGCCACCAGGAAATCGAGGTCATGAAGACGCGACCGCAGGTTCTTTGCGATGGAGGAAGCGGGCATCTGCTCGGCCTCGAGTTCCACCAATTCCGCTGCGCTCTGGATCAGATCGCTGCGCCAATCAATTCCAGCTCTGGCCTCGCTCAACAGCCGGGCCAGTTCGATGGTCTCGCGCTGTCGTCGCGTGATTTGCCGATAGACGAACATCGCCACGGTCGGGACGAAGAAGGCGATGATGAACGTAGCCAATGCGCCCAGCTGGCCGAGCGTCTTGTCAGTTTCGTTGAGGGTGTCTACGAGAACCTCTCGCTGTTCGATGAGCGCCTCGATCAACGCTTCGTACTCGGTGTCCATCTGCCCGATCAACAGTGACCGGGCTTCCGCGACGTCATCATCTGAGCGAGTTGTCAGTAAACCTGCGACCGATGAGGCGCTCGCTTCGAAGTCGGAGACAACGGAGCTGTCACCGGTTTCGGTCACGCAATAGCTCGTCGCATCGATGTCGCTCATCGAGCGACGGGCGTCGGCAATCGCAGCGTCGATGATCTCACTGGAGTCGGTGTTCTGGCTCTGGTCCAGCTGGGCAAAGTTGACGCCGGACCCCAGTTGGGACCGAACGGTGATCGCAGACCGCAAGATTTCATCGCAGGCGTGGAGTTGATTCGATTTCGTGGCAACCACCCTCGACTCTGCTGCCACCGAGAACGCCGAGGCGACGAGGACGAAAAGTGCCAGTCCAACCGCCAGCGCCACGAGAAGCGCGCTCCGGCTCCGGATTCGCGGACGCGCAAGGTCGCTGAGGGACTGGCCCGATGTGATCTCGGTCCGTTCTGCGCGCAGCGAAGACCTCTCCGCTTCTGGCTGTTCGCTCATCCCACTTCTCTTCGGCCTCAGATCAAGGGATGTGAGGCAACGAACCACAGTGATGAGCCCACGTTGCGGGGCCAAAACGTTCAAGCGCTCGTAGGTCAGGCCGACAGGTTTCCTTGATGACAGGCGAACACACCCTGCACGGGAACACTTCCTCCGCGGTTGGCGTACTCGAACGCGCCCTCGATCCGGTTCGCCTTCTGACGCTCTTTTTCCTGATCATTCTGCTGACGACCCGCTTCGGGGCTGGAGATCAAACAGTGGGCGAGGACGTCCGCTACGGGTTGGTGGGAATCGCCGCTATCTACATCATCGCAATCGTGTTTCGGTTGCGCGGCGGTGAGAACTCCCTGGTTGAACGCATGCTTCACCCCCTCACCAGGGTTGCACTCGACACCCTCGTAGCGCTCATGGTGCTGCTGCTCGTCGACACCGCCGCAGGGCCCTTGGCGTGGCTCGTTCTCGCGATGCCGATGCTGACAGCCAACATCCACTACGGCTCATTCGCCGCAGTGATCGCATGGCTCGCCATGTCGCTTGCCTACCTCGGCCTTTCCATCATCTCGGCCGAATCCGAGGGAGCAGCCAACGATGCCCTCGGTGCGGGAATCCAACAGCTTTTTGCGCTTCTGATCATCGCGTCCGGGGTCGGTGTGGTCATCAAGAGCGTCCGAGATCGGGTTGAGGGAACCGATTCGGCCCTCCGTGAGGCGCGCAACCGGAGCCGACAGCTGAGCGGAATCGCCAGCTCGGCGCAGGCGATGGCTCACATCGACGAACCAATGGCGGTTCTCAGCCATGCTGTCGCTCAAATACCCACCTTCGGATTCACCGATGCCGAGATCATCGAACGATTCGGGCCCCGCGATTATCGGGTGGTCGCTGCGGTTCATACCGGCGACCGAAAGATGCCGTCGCCGGATTCGCTCACCGACCGGGCGATCGAGACAGGTGATCTGGTCCGAGTCAAATTGGGCGAGTCTTTGGCCAACGACCAGATCCTGCACCTGCACGATTATCGCTCGGCTGTCGCAGTAACCGTTCACGAAGACGACACTCAAGCCCTGGTGATTCGAGGCTGGCTCGACAGCTCGCGGGATCCTCTCGAAACGAACGACATCCGTTCATTCGAGTTGTACGCCACCCAGGTCACAACCGCATACGGAAACGCGGTCGAAGTTCAGCGCCTCGAGCATCGATCGAAGGAGTTGGCGTGGGAGGCAGACCACGATGCCCTCACCGGCTTGGCCAATCGAGCCCAGCTGATGCGGATCCTGCAGGAGCGCCTTGCCACCAACATCGCAGGTACAGCTCCGGTTGCGCTCTTGTTCCTCGACCTCGACGGTTTCAAGGCGGCCAATGACACGCACGGCCACCTCGTAGGTGACCAGGTGTTGATCGAGGTCGCCCACCGGTTGACGAGGATCGTTGAACGACCTCACGTGCTCGGTCGTCTCGGAGGCGATGAGTTCTTGATCATCGCCGACACATCAACGCCGCTCGAGGTGGACAGCTTCGCCAATCGGGTGGTGGCAGCGATCTCTCAACCGCTTCGAATCGGAGAGGCGGTCATCCATCTGGGGACCAGCGTCGGGGTTGCCGCCGCCGCTCCGGGAACAACTCCCGACGAAATCCTTCAGCAGGCCGACCAAGCGATGTATTCAGCCAAACAGGGCGGCGGCAGTCGGGTGTCTCACCACCGCCGAGTACCCGGGACCTGGGTCGCTCGGTAGGTCGCGGCGGACCGCACAAACCCGGAGACCGTGCCCTCGGTCAGTTGCTCGATGGATCGATCGGCAAATGTGCGAACCAACGAAGCTCGCCACCATTGCGTTGGAGTACGTCCGCCCACAACGTCTCGGGCCGGTCGGTGAACACGTCGGACACGAACCCAGGAACAACCCACCACGCATCGTTGGCGAGTTCTCCTTCGAGCTGACCTGCCCCCCAGCCGGCATAACCGGCGAAGATTCGCAGGTCGGTCAGACCCTCGGCCCGAGCCAGAGCAGGCTGCTCGTCGAGGTCGACACTGGCCAGTCCACCGGGCAGATCGCGCCGCTGTGCGCCAGGGGCATCCGGCCGATACCGACCCAACGCAATGATTGCGTTGGTCTGGACCGGACCCCCGACAAAGACGCTGCTGGGCGGAGGGGTGAGGTCGCTCCAATCGGGGAATGCGTCGCTGACCGCTAGCCCCGACGGCCGATTGAGCATGACGCCCACCGCACCGTCGTCTCCGTGCTCGAGGAGAAACGTGAGCGTGCCGTCGAAGTTCGGGTCGCTCATGTCCGGACGGGACACGAGAAGATCGCCTGCATAGGAACGCCCCATGCCCCAATTCTATTGGCATGGAGTGCTGCTGGGTCCGGCTAGAGGGTCCAGTACGGGTGGGTACCGGTATCGCTGGGCGTTGTGAGGATCTCGTTGCCGCCATCGGTGATCAGCACCGTATGTTCGAACTGTGCGGACCGCCCGCCGTCGATGGTCACCGCGGTCCAAGCGTCGTTCCACATCCGGCCCTTCCACGAGCCCACCGTGATCATCGGTTCGATGGTGAAGGTCATCCCGGGCTCGATGACCGCGTTGAGATCCGGGTGGAAGTAATGACAGATCTGGAGATCGGTATGGAACTGTTCGCCGATTCCATGGCCGACGAAGTCCCTGACCACACCGAAGCCATTGGCCTCGGCGTGTGTCTGAATGGCCCGGCCGATGTCGTTCAGGCGATTGCCGGGAACCGCAGCAGCGATTCCACGCTCGGTGCACTCTTTGGTCACCCGCACCAGACGTTTGGAGAGCGCATCGACCTCACCGACAAAAAACGTTGCGTTGGTATCGCCGTGCACACCTTCCTTGAACAGTGTGACATCGAGGTTGAGGATGTCGCCATCCTCGAGCGGCCGGCTGTCGGGGATCCCGTGACAGATGACCTCGTTGACCGAGGAACACACCGATTTGGGAAATGGATCCTTCGAGCCGGGGTACAGGAGCGGGCTGGGATAGGCACCTCGGTGGATCGCAGCTTCGTGGCATGCTCGGTCGATCTCGTCGGTGGTCACACCGGGTTTCACCAGGGTTCCCAGATACGCCAGCGTGTCCGCGGCCTCACGGCCGGTCCGCCGCATCCGTTCGATCACGTCGGCGCTCTTCACATGGGGTTCGTCCCACCGCTCGTAATAGTTCGAGCCGTCCGCCCACGGCGGCTTCACGATCGAGTCGGGAACCGGTCGCAACGGTGATGTGGTGTAAGGGCGTACCGGTTCTGAACTGCGCTTATGGCAGCGCTTGTATTTCTTCCCGCTGCCACACCAGCAGGTCTCGTTCGCCTTGGGAAGAACACGCATAGGCCGCCATTCTACCCTCGGTCCGCTCTCTGCTGCCCACCGGAGCGGCGCTGGTGATCAGTAGAGGCCGAGCATTCGACCCGCCAAGATCACAACAGAGACGACCAGAACCGGCTTGATGACCTTTTCACCACCGGTGACCGCGCTGTTGGCACCGATGTAGCCTCCGGTCATCGTGCCCGCGCTGAGCACAAGAGCCGGAAGCCAACGGACCTGATCGCTGGCGACGAAGATCGGAACTGCGATCAGCGAAACCCCGATGATTACGTAGTTCTTTATGGCGTTGGCCCAAACCAGGTCATGGCCGGCTCGGTTGAGAATGAGCAACAAGATGAGCCCCACGCCGGCCTGAATGGCACCTGCGTAGACGCCTGCCAGGAAGAAGACAATGAGGCTCACCGGGAGCGGCCACGGGGTTGGTGGCCGATCCGGCTTCGGAGTCCGCAACGACAGGATGAGTAGTGGGATCATCACCACGCCGAAGATCCGCTTGAACCAGACGTCCTCGATGTTTGCGATCAACAGAGCACCGACGGTGCCTCCCGCCATCGCCGGCACGAGCACGGGAAGTGTCTTCCGCCAGTCGAAGTACCCTCCCCGAGCGAACCCAACCCCGGTTGAGATAGTTGCAAGAAGCACCGAAACCCGGTTGGTGCCATTTGCAATCAGACCTTCAACCCCAGCCAGACCCAGCAGCGGCACCGTCAACAACGAGCCCCCTCCGGCCAGGGCATTCACGAATCCGGCGAACAGGCCACCAACGAAAATGATCAGCGCGCTCCCGAGTGACATGGTGGTGCCGACAGTAGTTGTATGCGCCACCAACCGTGGACTTCGTCATGGGAGACTGAGTAGATGCGCCGCAGCCTGTCCGCTCTCGTGCTGGGGTTGTCGCTGGTACTCGCGTCGATGGCCTGGGCTGGGTTCAGCCTGACCCGGACAGCGCTCGACCCGGGACGTTCTGAAGTACTCGCTGACCAGATGTTCGAGAACGATCGGTTGCGAGGCGCGCTGGTTTCTGTTCTGGCTGATCGGCTCGAGGCGCTGCTCCCTCAAGGCGTCGCTCTGCCCCGCCAGCTGCTGGAAGATCTCGCCGACCGCACCTTGGACGATCCAGCTGTCCAGCTCCTCGTGAGGGACGGGTTGGTGGAAGTACACCAGAAGGCGCTCAGAGGCGATGACACCGACACCACCCTGCACGCCACCGCCATCGGAACCGCGGCACGAAACGTCCTGGTTGCCGAGCGGCCCGAGTTGGATCCGGTACTACCCGACGCTCCTGCAATGCGGGTGCAGCTTCCCACAGCCGGACTGTCGGTCCTTGGTGAGGTCAGGGATGCCGTCGCTTCTGCGAGCAGAATTGCAGTGTTCATGTCGGGCCTCGGAGCGGCTCTGGCCCTGTTGGTAACTCGAGACAGAGCCTCGATTCTGCGCCGTCTGTCCGGCTGGGCATTCGGAACCGCAGCTGCATGGCTGATCGTCGCAGTCGTCTTCCCCCGGGCGATTTCGGCACTGGCTCCCACCCAGGGTGTCCTGGCGGGAGCGATCGCAACCGTCCTTTTCGGTGCGATGGTGAGGCCTGCGGTACTGCTGGGGGCGGCCGGTTGTGTGGCGCTGGCGGGGAGTTTGGTGTGGGGAGCGGGGAGCCGCAGGCGGGGCGCTCGCCTGGTCGGTCGTCCCACTCTGCTGGGTTCCTAGAGCTGCAGCAGGGCCCACGCTGACGCGATCGATGCTGATGCGGTTCCGAACAGAACGGCTGCCGCCACACCGGGCCCCTCTCTCCGCGCCAGGTCAACGGCCGCAACTGCGAGCGTGGACCACGTACTCAACGCGCCGAGCACACCAATCTTGATGAGCCACCGCCAATTGTCATCGAGGTTGTTGAGCGCACCTGCAAGCCCGGACGCCGCAATATTCGCGGTGATGATTCCCCAGGGAATCGTTCGATCGACCCTCGCAATGGCAAAACGGATCAGCGTGCCGACGCACCCCCCGAGCCCGACGAGAACCACCGCATTCATCGCCGTCTCACCAGTCCTATCCCCACGATCGCTCCGAGCGCAGCTAGTACCGGTGTGGCAGCCGCCAGCATCGCCGCCTCGGCCACCTGCCCTGACTCAAGTCGAATCGCGACGTCTACCGCGAAGCTGGACATGGAGGTGAACGCTCCGCAGAAACCGATCCCCAGACCGGCCCGATGGGTCGGTGCATCCACGAACCGGATCACGATGACGCCGAGTAGGAACGATCCGAAGACGTTGACAACAAGCAGTGCGAGCGAGCCGTTTTCGCTGAACACTTCCACAACCCCGGCCCGAGCCAGTGCGCCGACGGCACCTCCGATCCCAACCGCAGCGATGAGGCGCCAACTCATGGGGACCACCTCACTGCTCGGTAGCCTTTGGAACCGTGACAATGGAAGAGAGCTTCGGAACCAACTCCCGCGGAGGGACTCAACTGCGTCGCCGATGGGCAACCGAAGGGGCCAAGGCCGCAGTTCTTGTCGTCCACGGCATCGGTGAACACAGCGGTCGGTACGTCCACCTGGGTGACCATCTCGCGTCCCGCGGCTATGACGTTCTGGCCTATGACCAGGTTGGTTACGGCCAATCCGAGGGGCGGCGCGCCTTCGTCAATAGTTTCGACGAGTTCCTCGACGACGTACAGGCACTCCTCGCCGAACGCCGCGAAACCGGTCTGCCGGTCGTTCTTCTCGGTCATTCGCTGGGCGGTCTTGTCGCCGCAACCTATTTGGAGAGTGCTCGCCCTCAACCCGACCTAGCCGTTCTCAGCGCACCGGCATTGGGGGCTGAGGTGCCGACCTGGCAGCGGGTGCTCGCTCCGATCATCGGCCGCGTGGCTCCCAAGGTCTTCATCCCCTCGAAGATAGACGGCGCCGTGCTCAGCCACGATCCCCAGGTGCAGTCCGATTACGAAAACGATCCGCTCGGTGTTCAGGGCGCCACCGCGGGCTTGGGCAGGGAGCTTTTCGCAACTATGGAGACAACCTCGGCTGCGATCGCCAAGATCCAGCTGCCCACCTACGTGTTGCACGGCTCAGCCGATGAACTCGTGCCCGAGAAATTCATGAAGCCGCTAGCCGCTCTTCCCAACGTCACCTATCGATCGTGGGAAGGTCTCCGCCACGAGTGTTTCAACGAGTACGAGAAGCTGGATGTCATGAACGAGCTGGCCGACTGGCTGGACAACGAGGTCTGACCAATCCTGCTTACCCCGTCGCCAAGCCCGGCTCGCACCGGGCGGAATATCTGATCACCAGTAGGGTTCCTTCACCAAAGAAGGGGATCAGATGAACGAAGTATCAGCAACGGCACAGTGGCATCGATTGTTGGGGGCCGACGAGTTGGACGAAGGGCGGGTGACCACGGTGAGCATTGGCACTCGCTCGTTCGCTGTCACCCATCACCAGGGCCAGTTCGGTTGTATCGACAACGCCTGTCCCCACCAGGGAGGCCCCCTTGGCGAGGGCACGATCGAGGGTGATTGGCTTCGTTGTCCCTGGCACGGATACGACTACTCCCCCCTCACGGGTCAACCCCCAGCGGGCTTCAGTGATGCCCCAGCGTGCTTTCCTGTGGAGGTTCGCAACGACGGGATCTACGTCGCACTGGAACCCGAGGATCAACCGGTCCGGACGGTCAGCGATGTGGTCGTGGAAACCCTCACCAACTGGGGACTCACGCATGTTTTCGGGATGGTCGGGCATTCGAACCTCGGTTTCGCCGACGCCATGCGAAAGGCGGAACAACGTGGTGACCTGACCTACATCGGGATACGCCACGAAGGGGCAGCAGCGTTCGCAGCGTCCGCCTTCGGCAAGTTGACCGGCCGGGTGGCGGGTTGCTTCGGTATCGCCGGCCCCGGCAGCACCAACCTGCTCACCGGCCTGTACGACGCCAAGGAAGACGGCGCACCCGTCCTGGCGCTATCGGGCCAGGTTCCCTCAGCGGTCAAAGGGCGAGGCGCCTTCCAGGACACCGACCTCGAGGCTGCGTTCGCCGGCGTGGCATTGTTCAGCGAGGCGGTACACGCGGGTTCCAACCACGCCGAGCTTGCCACGCTCGCGATGAAGACCGCCATTGTGGAGCGTGGCGTCGCACACCTCATCTTCCCCGATGAGGTGCAGCACATGGAGGTCGAACCTGACACTCCGGCGTCGTCGCCCGAGGGTCGCGTGGGATCCCGCCTGATCGCTCCTCCCGAAGACTCGCTGCAGCAGGCCGTGGAGATGTTGGCAGCGTCGAAACGTCCTTTGATCGTGGTGGGCGACGGAGCTCGCGATGACATGACATCGGTGCTGGCACTCGCCACCCGGCTTGGTACACCGGTGGTCACAACGTTCAAGGCGAAGGGGCTCATTGCCGACGATCATCCGCTCGGTTGTGGCGTCATGGGTCGGTCGGGAACGCCGATTGCAAGCTGGATGATGAACGAGTCCGACCTGGTTCTGGTCTTCGGCGCAAGCTTCTCCAACCACACAGGTATCGCCGACTACAAGCCTCTCATCCAGGTGGATCGAGACCCCATGTCACTGGGCAGATTTCATTCGGTCGACGTTGCCCTGCAAGGCGATGTCGGCGTCACCGCAACTGCGATGTTGAACGCGCTGCCAAACGACGTTGCATGCGCCGACCTCACCCCCGAGGTCGCCGAGCGATGGCTTCTCTGGCGGGAGGAAAAGGATCGCCGGCGGGCCGATGACGCCGGTTCGGGACTCAGCGCCGCAGCCGTGATGGACGCGCTCACCAGCGCCGTCGATACGAATGCGGTGATCGCCGTCGACGTCGGCAACAACACGTACTCCTTCGGACGCTACTTCGAAGTGTCTGGCTCGCAGCGGGTACTGATGTCGGGGTACCTGGGGTCGATTGGTTTTTCGTTCCCTGCAGCGATGGGTGCGTGGGCTGCAGCTGGACACGACCGCCAGATCGTTTCGGTCAGCGGCGACGGTGGGTTCGGTCAGTACGCGATGGAGCTGACGACCGCAGTGAAGTACGGGATGAACATCACCCACGTGCTTCTCAACAACGGCGAGCTCGGAAAGATCTCCAAAGAACAACGGGCCGCCCACTGGGACGTGTGGCAGACCTCGCTCCACAATCCCAACTTCAGTGCGTTTGCCGAGTTGTGTGGTGCCAAGGGGATCCGCGTCACCAGTGCAGACGACCTGGAATCAGCGATTGCCGCCGGTCTGAGCCATGACGGGCCTGCCCTAGTGGAAGTGATGACTGATGCCCTCCTCCTTTGAAGCCCACAACCCCCGAGCCGAGGCCCAAGGGCTGGTCGGGCCCGAGTTCGAGGCGGTCGTTCTCGAACCCTCTCCCCCGGCTATCACCGACGAGCACTTCGCCGACGATCCTGCCGCGACGGCTGGGGCTCGGCCCGTCGTCGCACCCGATGGCCGCGGCGACCTGACGTGGAGCGAGTGGCTGGGGACCCGACCCGAGCATGGTGACTGGGTGGCCGAGCGTTGGCTCGGCGGCCATCGCTCGCTGGGCGAGGTACCCGTATCCCTCTCGGCTACCCGGATCGATCTGCACCGCTTGGCTGCCTATGTGATCGCTCCGGCCCGCCACTCGGTCAACGGCAAGTTCGGTCTCCGGTACACCCGCGGAGGATTCGGCACACCGTTCTTCGGCGAGGACCGCCAGATCCGGGTGCAAGGCGATCAGCTGATCGACCAAGTTGGTTCGACGGTGAGAAACGCTCCGATCACGTCGTTGGCTGAAGCCGCAGCGTTCCTCGGCACCGAGATCGACCCGTCGACTGCAGCCGAAAAGGACTCACCTGCATTGGGCGATGTCGACCATCCGCTGACGGTGCCCACCGACGCCAGCGACTTCCTGGGCCGATGGTACGGGATGGCCTTCGCAGCGCTCGAGGCTGTCAGAGCCGACGAGGCATCGGTCGACCCGTCGCGCCCTCAGCTGTGGCCGGGTCACTTCGATCCAGCGATCGAAGTCGGCGACGAGGACCGCCGCGGGAGTTATGGCGCCTCGCCAGGAGATCAGTCGATCGACGAGCCGTATCTCTACGTCAGTGCGTGGTGGCCAGACCGGCTGGACCTGAACACCTCGGATCCCATGTGGAACGCGCCGTCGTTCACCGGTGCGATCCTGCCGCTCTCGAGGTTCGGCACCGACGAGGATCCGGTACAGATCGCCATCGACTTCTTTCGGACCGTCCGCAACGCCCTCACCCGCAGCTGATCCAACGCTCAACACCGAGAGGGCACGGCTAAGGTTGTCCGTATATGCAGGTGGTGGTGGATCCGGCCAGACGATGGCGTCAGAGGGCTGTTGACACACCGCTCGGACAGCGGGCCAAGCGTGCTTATCGCAACCGGTTTCCGGTCGTCGTAGAAGAGCCCGAACCGAAAGTGCACCTGCGGGAACGTTTCCCCGACCGATTCGGAGTCGAGGAGAGCTTCAACGGCAACCAGATCGACGTCGTCTACCTGGGCTCCGAGGCCGACTACGACTGGGCTCTGGAACAGATCGAGCTGGACAACTACTACGAGAACCCGCATGCTTGGGGGCGCGACGTCGACCTCGACAAGCGGACCTTGGCCTGGATGGTCAGCCAGTTCGGGCCTTCGAACGCCTTGGACATCGGATGCAGCAATGGGCCGCTGGTTTCAGCTCTCGCCGATGTGGGTATCGACGCGGTCGGGATCGACATCAGCGAATACGCCATCGAGCGAGCCCTGCCGGGCACAAACCTCATGCATGGCGACTTCACGACCTTCGACTTCAACACAAGATTCGACACCGTGCTCGCACTGGATCTGATGGAGCACCTCCACCCGTTTCGACTCGACCGACACCTGCAGCGCGTGCGAGAACTCCTGTCCGACACCGGAGTTGCGATCTTCAACATCCCGGTGTGGGGACCTGATCCGATCTGGGGCGAAGTCTTCCCGCTCGCCCCGTGCAGCTACACCGATGCCCTCCCGTCCTGGGTCCCCGAGCTCCAACAGGGCCAGTTGTTCAGCGCCGTGCCGGTAGATCAGAACGGTCTGCCGGAGTTGGGCCATCTGGTGTGGGCTGGAACCGACTGGTGGTTGGAACAGTTCAGAGTTGCCGGGCTACGACGCCTCCCGAGCGTCGAATCACAGCTCCATCAGCGAGTCGATTGGTTCTACAACATCCAGTCAATTGCTCGCCGGTCGTTCTATGTGCTCACCCGAGACGACAGCTCCTTCGACACCACCGATTTCATCGAACGGATCACAACGCCTCATCCCCCATCCCCCTTCTTCAAGATCTTCCGCCCCTAGCGCTGCGCCCCAACCCTTCCGTCGCCGTTCTGTCGTCACCCGAGCACACCAGAAGTCGTCGCCCGACGCCAGTCCAGCCGATTGTGGTCGAACGACGACAGATGACGAGTGCCGGTGGTGACTTCGGACCCTGGGTCGAAGCAGCCGGGCGAATCTAGGTTTGGTTCCGGAAGGAGACGATGTTTGCGATGTTGACATTCTTGCTGTGGCTGATCCTCCTGGTTGTGGCATGGCCTTTGGCCCTGCTGGCTCTCATTCTGTATCCGCTCGTGTGGATCCTCAGCCTCCCATTTCGCCTGGTCGGATTTTCGGTTGGCGCGGTGCTTGATCTCTTCGGAGCGATCGTCAGCCTTCCGGCGCGTGTGTTGCGGGGCCCCAAAGCAGTCCGGTCCTGAGGCTCAGGCCAATCTGCGGACCACGTCTGCGACCCGCTTCGGACCTAGGTGATTTGGGCGACACCAGCACTTCTTGCCAATGCGGCGTCGGGTGAGAAGCCGTTCTATGTCCTGCTCGACGGCTTCTTGCCGGTGCCTGCTGGATCAAGTTGGTTGGCCAATCAGCCGATGTCGACGTCATGGTAGACATGGCAAAGAAAATCAGGAAGTCCTGCGCAAGTGATCTGTTGCCGGGTGAAGACATCGTGGCCGGCACGTTCGGTCAGCCTCTTGGCTCGTTCAAGAAACAGGTGGCCTTCGGCGCCGTCGGCGGGCTGATTGGTTCGATGGCCGGAGAGAAGCTGAGCAAAGGTGACCGGGCCAAGAACCCGGTGAACATCGAAAACTCCGTGGCTTCGACCATTCCCGACGGCAAGGCGGTGATCGGCGTGACCAACCAGCGCCTGCTGTTCTTCGGGCACAGCGCAATGAGCGGCAAGCCGACCGACCTGAAGGCAGCGATCCCGTTTCATGACGTCCACGGATTCGATGCGAACCACGGCAAGCTCAAGTCCGAAATGACCGTGACCTTCGCCGATGGTTCGGCCCGGGCGTTCGAGGTGGTCAAGGCCGGCAAGCCGGGACAGTTCTCCGAAGCTATGGAAACCGCGCTGGCCCTCCGCTAACCCTGCCCATCCCGGACCGGTGCCAAATTGCGTGACACCACGACATTCAGCTGTTCTGGCGTCGGGCGGCTACACCTGGTGTAGTCGCCCGACGATTTTTGGGCAGGATGTGGTCGCTTGACGACAGAATGGGGAAAGGCTCGAAGCGTTTGCTTCGAGCCCTTCTTGCTGGCACCCCGTACGGGATTTGAACCCGTGCTACTGGCATGAGAAGCCAGCGTCCTAGGCCGCTAGACGAACGGGGCAGGACTGAGCGACAGAGAAACCTCTGTCGCCTTGTTCGGAGGAGAGGACTTGAACCCCTAATAACTGGATCAGAACCAGTTGTGTTGCCAATTACACCACCTCCGATCGGTGGGGCCTTAGAGGATAGCGGGCGATCAAGACCGCAGAAACCGATTTCTGCGAGGCGCGCCGCCCACCACCGCCATCACGTAATGTGCTGAGCAGAGACTCTCCGCGCACAGCACGGCTAGGCTGCCCTCCGTGACTGAGAACCGCAGAGGGCGGCGATTTCCCGGAGTCCGGTCGGCGATACTCGGATGTCTCGTCGCGCTGCTTTTCCCGCTGACCTCGGTGAGCGCTGCAGACGTCTCCCCCATCACCGACATGGCCTGGGACGTCGGCGATGCCGATCCCGGCGTCGCCTTCACCGGTGGCATTCGAGCCCTGGTGTGGGATATCGAAGAACACGACGGAACGGTCTACGTTGCGGGCAAGTTCCTCAACGTCTATGCCGACAACGGCGATCAGTTTCCCCAGCCCTACCTGGCCGCATTCGATCTCGAGACCGGCGAGTGGGTTCACTCGTTCCAGCCCAACCCCCGTGGGCCGATCTACGCCATCGACATCACCGACGACGGAACCATCATTGCGGGCGGCGAGATTCCCGGGGGTCTACAGGCGATCGATGCCAACTCCGGCGCTGATGTGCAGGGGTTTGCAACGAACATCACCTACCCATCGGCCCGGCCGGCCGTGTTCGATGTCGAGATCGTCGGTGACGTTGTGTATCTCGGCGGCCGCTTCACCAAGTCAGGAACCACCACGCTTGGCAACCTGGCCCGAGTCGATCTCAACACCGGCGCCCTGGATCAGAGCTGGCGGCCGACAACCCAACTCGATACCGGAACACCACGCGACGGGGGCATCAATGTCTTCGGCTTGTCGGTGGATCAGACCAGGGACCGTGTGTACATCGCTGGCAAGTTCGGCGGGGTCAACGGCAACTCCACCGCTGCGTACTTCGCCACTCTCAACACCAGCAGCGGAGCGCTCCGGACCGATGTTCCGCAGGGCCTCCCACCTGGGATTCTCAGCCATCGAGAGCTGTTCTCCATGTGGCAGCATGATGTCCAGTTTCACGCCGATCGTGTGTACGTCGGCGGCCAGGCTCACCAGACCCTCATCCTCGACGCAACCACATTGAAACCACTCCGCTCGTTCTTCACCGACCGAGGTTTCGGTCAGGAGTTCGGAGGCGGCGACACACAGGTGCTGCACGTCGGCAAGACAACCGTCTGGGCGGGGTGCCACTGTTGGGGCGTAGTGGCCGAGTACCCGCTTGGCTACCGAAACTCTGCCAACCGCAGCGGCAACCAGGGCGCTGCCGAGTATCGCAGCGTCATGAGCGAGCTCAACGGCGTTCAGGGATCCTTCGGCCAGCGCCCGGTGAGCGCGGGCTACGGAATCGATCTCGCGACCGGCAACCGGGTCGACATCGACTTCCAGCTGAACGGTCAGGCCGGGGCGCATGCGATGCTCGAGGACAGCAACGGAAGGCTCTGGGTCGGCGGACAGTTCACTCAGGACACTCATCGCAAACGCGCTGTTCGTGGGCTGGCCCGGTTCTCACGAATCGAAGCGAACGATGCCAACCCACCGGCCCCGACCGGGCTGCGATCCACGTATCAGAACCGTGATCGGCTGGTCCTCACGTGGCTCCGACGAGCCGGCGCGGCTCGGTACGAAGTCCTGCAAGACGGTGTCGTGATCGGCACCAATGTCGACCCGTGGCGGACGGTGTTCAACTTGCGGGCCGGAACGACGTACAACTACTCGGTTCGTGCCGTCCTGACCGACGGCACCGTCACCGCCGTCAGCGCACCAGTGGCCGTCTCGACCAGACCATAGGAGCTCAGCGTCGCTGTCGGCTGTTCACCTCGGCAGAGAGCGTTGCCAACTCCGTTCGCAACCGCGTCTCGTCATACCGGCTGAAGATGATGGCCGCGATGGTGTACAGCACCAGACCACCGACGCCGCTGAGCCTCACCCCGAGATCGTCACCGACATCACCGCCGAAGCTGAGGAAGACAGCGAAGATGACGATTCCCAGGGTCTGGCCGATCTTCTGAGCGAACGTGCGCGCCCCGAAGAACATGCCGGTCGTGGCATCACCGGCGGACAGTAGTGAGTGCTCGGCGATGTCGCTCAAGATCCACTGAGGAAGGACGCTGAGAACACTGAACGGGACCGAGAAGAGTACCACCACGGCCGCCGCCTGCAGGATGGAAGGAATCGGGTACTTCCCGAGGAACACGATCCCGAAGAACATTGCCGCAGTCATCAGGAACGATCCGACGACCAGCTGCTTGCCCGAACGTCGCTTGGCCTGTTTGTTCACGATCGGATACAGGATCAGCGCCATCAGCACCATCAGCCCCAGCAGCGGAGCGACCAATGCCTTGTCGAGCTCGAGGAGCACGGTGACGTAGAACAGGATTCCGGTCTGGATGATCGCCAGCCCGCAGAAGTAGGAGAAGTCGGCGGCAACGTAGTACCGGAAGAACGGATTTGCGAACACAACCGACAACGATTCCTTGAGCGACACAGAAGTGGGTGAGGATCGGGCGTAGCGGGGCTCATCGATCATGAACACCGGCAGATACATACCGATCAGCGCGATCACACCTACCACGACCACCGCTCCCTGCCATGACTCCAAACCGGTGAATCCAGCCCACTCGAACGCTGCCGACAACGGTGTCACGAGGCTGGCGATCACGATCCCGAGCGCCCAAGCAACCGAAGTCCAGGTGACAAGATCCAGTCGCTCCGCGGGCGTCCGGCCCAGATCGGCGACGAGGGCGAAGCACGGTGTGACGTAGGCAGTGAGGGCGGTGTACAGCACAATCTGCACACCGACGAGCCACACGATGTTCCACGCGGACTGTGCCTCTACCGGTGGCACGAACAGCAGGATCGTGGCGACCACTGCCGGAAGTGCTCCGATCCTCATCAGTGAGATGCGGCGGCCCATGGGGTGTGTGGAACGATCAGAAATCATGGCGATCGCCGGATCGGTCACGGCATCCAGTAGACGGCCACCGGCAGCGATGATCGCGACCGCGTTGAACCCGATCCAGAATTCGGTGCGGGTAACGAGGGTCGGTAGGTTCGCATCCTCAGGCGGTATGTAGAAGAAGACCAGCAGGATGCCGATGAGGTTGATCAGAATCGACATTGCGCCCTGGCCGGCGCTGAGAGCGAAGACGACCCGCTTCGGGAGAGGGTCGAGAGGAGCGCGATCGCCAGCGGAATCATCGATCAGCGCGCTCGTCACGGAACAGACCGTAGCGAAGGCTACGGTTCTGGCGTGACGCAAGGGTCGTTTCGCTCGTGGCTGGCGGTCGCCGCACTGCTGCTCGTCGGTTGTGCTGGCGAGGAACCACAAGAGATTGATCTGACCGAGACCATCCCCCCGACCACATCAAACCCCGATGACCCGAACGCGGCACAGCGGGCTGAGATGCGTCGCTTGGCCGAGCAACAGTGCATCGACGACCCGTCCAAGGATGTCGGGACAGTTCGAATCATCGACCCTGAAACCAACGAGCAGGTCTCCGAGCTGATCGTTCAGTGCTCCGAGGTCAGGAACCCCTGAGTCGATCCAGGCGACGGAATCCGACCACCCGCCCCACCGACACCGCTGCTGTCTCCCGCATCAGCTCGTCGAAGTCGGCATCGCCAACCGCGGAGACCTCTGCGACAAGACCGACTTCGTCGGCGATCAGCTCGACCCGACGCGTGTGATAGGCGTCGGTCACCAGGATGACGTCGTCGATCTGCTCGTTGCGAAGGAAACGGGCAGCGGCAGCCATCGATGTGTAGGTGCTGTCGCCCTGAACCTCCAACCGAAGATCCTGGTCCGGAATGCCCTGTTGTCGGAGGTAGTCGTAGCCTGCTTTGGCTTCGGTTGTGATGTCGCCAGCTCGTTGGCCGCCGGTGACGACGATCAGCTCCACCCGACCCGAGTCATAGAGGTCCGCAGCCTCGTCGAGCCGTCGAACCAACACAGGCGAAGGGGTTCCGTTGTACTGGGCTGCTCCGAGGACGAGAGCGGCAGATGCGTCGCCGTCGGCGGTTCGCTTCGTAGCAAGCCAGATGTCGATATACGTGGCTCCGATGTAGCCGATCAGGAGCAGCAGCACAAGCAGAGCTGCGCGGGCGGGTCGGATCTTCAGCATCGGGCCGTCATCGATCGGTTCACCAGCTGGCTCGGGTTGTTCCTGAGCCCCTGATTCATCGGCGCCCGCCAAGGTCAGACCCCGATTTTCTCGACTGCAGCCCGAAGCCGACGAACAGCCTCATCTCGGTCCAGCTCGGCCATCGGTTCGAACAACGGCATGCCGGCGCGCGACCCGGTCACAGCCATGCGAACCG
>JBLYYW010000175.1:0-8224 GCA_048550155.1 Acidimicrobiales bacterium
AACATGTACCCCAGGCCCGGTGGTGGCCCCACCACATCGGCTGCGGCTATCGCCCGCATCGCTCGCATCGCCTGGCTCTGACTCCAGCCCTTACCGCCCGCGGTTTCGGGCAGCATTGGGTGGGCGTAGCCGCTGTCGGCCAGAAGCTGCCACCAGGTGCCGAGAGGCAGATCTGGGTCCCAGTTGTCGTCGATCCAGCTCCGAACCAGGTCTTCTACTTCGGGAGCCCTCTCAACAACGCTCATCGCGTCAGCCTATTCGTCGGGACCTTGTCGATCCCATTCGATCATTGATGGGTGCGCAGAAGTTCCTCGAGATCGTCGATCTCCTGCTGGTGATGAGCCAGCTTCTTCTCACATGCATCCAGCTTCTGCTGGGTCTTGCTGCTGTCGACGTCAGGTGAATCCTTCTGGCCCTTGAGCTCTTCGACCCTGGCCTCGATTTCGGTGATGCTGGCGCGATGGCCTTCTATCGAACTCGCGATCTCGGCCTTGTCGAAAATCTGGTCCTCTCCGCCGTTTTCGGCCTCCCCGACGAGTTCGGCACCGACCGGCCGCACCGGGACGGACACCTCAGTATCGCGGTTTCGCGTCGCCACATACATCGGCGACATGATCTCGACGCCAGCCTCGTGGAGCGTGTCGAGCATCGCCCCCCGCAGTGTCGACCTGGCAGCCAACAAACGCTCAGGTGTTTCGAGGAATCCGGCCACCCTGTAGACAACCGAATAGTCCCCCAGGTCGATCACCTGCACGAACGGGTCGCGCAGCTCGGCTCGTTCGGCTGCCTCCATGAACAGGCGCTTGAGGAGGTGGCGTGAGATGTCGTAGCCGATGGAGATGTTGGCCGACACGATCGTGCCCGACGCTCGCACCACCTTCACCGGCTGATCCACCATCAATGCGTTCGGAATCGTGGTGAGATCGCGATCGTTGGTCTGAATCTCGGTGTGGAACAACCCGAGTTCGGTGACACGGCCCACCCGGTCGCTGACTTCGATGAAGTCGCCTGGTTTGAACTTCTTGAGGGACCGCAGGAGGAGACCTGCCATACCGTTGGCAATGATCGATTGCGACGAGATCGCAAGCGCACCGGTGATAACCAGACCGGTGACGCCGAGGGCGAGTTCCTGGTTGGTGCCCGAGGGCAGGAGGAAGATGACGACGAGCACTCCGACGAACAGGATCCCGAAGGTGTAGACCTGCTTACGAAACGTACGTTCACTGGCATCGCCCGCCCACCGGCGGGTCTCGACCGAACGCATGGCGAACACCAACGCCAGCGTGATAAGCGTCGCCGCAATGCTTGGAACCCACTCCATCAAATACCCCGATCGTCTCGAAAACAGTATGACGGTCCCGCTGTCCTACTGTGGTGTCTGTGCAACTCGATGTCCTCCGCGCCGGGGCTCCGACCCCGCTTCTGTCCCGTACCGCAGAGGAGCGTCTCGGCTTGCGCCATCGCGAGATTCTGGATCAGCTCGAGTCCCTTTTCCTGGACCGAGGCTTCGCCAGCTCGACGATCGGCGACATCGCAGCTGAGATCGGATGCTCCCGCCGGACCCTGTACGAGATCGCCTCCTCCAAAGAACAACTGGTTCTCATCGTGCTGGACCGTTTCCTGCACAAGAAGGGACGGGCAGCGCTCGATTCGGTCGACCCCACCGATGACCTGATCGTGCAATTGCGTCGGTACATCGTTGGAGGCATCGAGTTCCACCTCGAACGATCGCTGTTCGAAGATCTGTCCGATGACGCCCCCGCCCGTCGATTACTCGACCGCCATTTCAGGTTCGTGATGACCGTCTTCCAGCGTCTCGTGACCTTGGGGATACAGCGCGGCGACTTCCGCGACGTGAACCCGGCGATCGTCGCCGGTGCGGTAGCGGGCAGCACGCTGTTCATGAGTCAGCCCGAGATCATCGACGACATCGGCCTCGACCTCCGAACCATCATCAACGAGCTTCTCGACTTTTTGCTGCCCGCCCTGGTCGAGGGCTGACCACCACTGGGCGGTGTCAGGCATCGGATATGAGGCCGCCGCGCTTGCGGCGGGCTTCAGTTGGGCCATCGGCGGGCTGATCGCGACGGGTCCGTCCCGTGAGTTGGGAGGGCCACGATTCACCCGGTTGCGTATGTACTGGGTTGCGTTCGCTCTGGTTGTGATCGCCACGGCAGCTGGCGGCTGGAACACGCTCGGTGCCGGCGACCTGGTGTTGCTAGGCAGTTCGGGGATCATTGGACTCGCAATCGGCGATGCGGCCCTGTTCAGCGCCTTTGCTCGGCTGGGGCCGCGGAGGACGAGTATTCTGTTCACGACCAACGCCCCCATGACTGCGTTCGCCAGTGCGGTGCTCTTTGGCGAACGATTCGATGGGCCTTCGGTAACCGGAGCAGTCGCAGTTCTGATCGGGGTTGGTCTGGCGATTGCGTTCGGCACCAGACCCGGACAGAAGCATGGCTGGGAGCAGGTTCAGGGACCCCTGATGGTGGGGATCGGTTTCGGGCTGCTGGGTGCAGCGGGTCAATCGATGGGCGTGCTGCTCGCCGATCCGGTCTTCGATGGACCCGAGGAGGTGTCGCCATGGGCTGCTGCGGCCGTGCGAGCGGTCATGGGCTTGGCGGCTCTGGTGGGTTTCCGACGATGGTTCGAAGGTCGCAGCACCATCCCCTATCCAACGTCGTTCTCTTGGAAACTCATCGGGGTGATCATCCTCTCTGGAACGATTGCCATGGTGTTGGGCAAGACGCTGGTCCTCGTCGCCCTCGATGGAGGTGACCCGGGGATCGTCAGTGTCCTGGTGTCCACCACGCCTGCGCTCCAGCTACCTCTGATCTGGGCGGTGACCCGGGAACGCCCGCCGCTGGCGGCATGGGCCGGTGCCGGCCTGGCCGCCGCTGGCACTGCACTCATCGTCACCTAGCGTCTCGCAAGATCAGAAAGTCTCGAGAGTTGATCGGTTACAGGCCCAGCGTCTCGATGATCTCCGCCACGCACTCCTGCACGGGTCGACTGGTATCGACGGTGATCTCAGGATTCACCGGCGGCTCATAGGGGGCCGAGATCCCGCTGAATTGGCCGATTTCACCGGCTCGGGCCTTCTCGTACAACCCTTTGACATCGCGGGCCTCACACACCTCCAGTGGCGTGTCGACAAACACCTCGACGAAGGTTCCATCAGGATGTAGCGCACGGACCTGATCCCGATCTGCAACGTAGGGTGAGATGAACGCGGTGAGCACCACCACGCCTGCATCTGAGAACAAACGGCAGACCTCTCCGATCCGACGGATGTTCTCGGCCCGGTCTTCGGGCGAGAATCCGAGATCTCGATTGAGGCCGAATCGAATGTTGTCGCCATCCAGAACATACGCGGCAACGCCCTTCTCGACCAACGCCTTCTCAACTGCGAACGCCAGGGTGGACTTGCCGGATCCGCTCAGACCCGTGAACCAGACCGTGAAGCTCGGATGACCGAAGTTGGCCGCCCTGACGGCACTGTCGATATGGCCCTCGGCTCGAACGATGTTGGTGGCGACTGGTTCGTTCATATGCGGGTTCAGCCCCTCAGGAAGCCGCGCTCACCGAGGACACGGAGGATCTCCGAAACGCATTCCTGGACCGACTGCACCGACGTGTCGACGCTCAGGTCGGCGTCGGTTGGACGCTCGTAGGTGGCAGACACACCTGGGAAAAGTGGGATCTCACCGCGATCGGCCGCCTCGTACAGGCCTCCGGGGTCGCGCTGTCGGCACACTTCGATAGGTGTGTCGACGAAGATCTCAACGAATCCATCACCGATCAGCTCGCGGGATCGCTGCCGAACATCGTGATTGGGAGCGACCAGCGCAGCTATCGCAATGATTCCTTGGTTGTTGGCAAGTCGGGCCACTTCGGACACTCGGCGGAGGTTCTCGGACCGTTCCTGGGCGGTGAAGCCGAGGTCTCGGCTGATGCCCATTCGTACGTTCTCGCCGTCGAGACGAATCGATACTTTGCCCCGGTCGAACAGTTCGCGCTCGAGAGCGGTGGCCAGCGTGGACTTTCCGGCTGCGGTCAGACCGGTCAACAGCACCGTGCACGGTTGCTGACCAAATCGGATGGCGCGCTCCTGGGCGGTGATCTCCGAAACCTGGCGCGTGAGGGTCGTCTCGGGGGCGCGATCCCAGCCGCTGGCTGCTCCTCGGATCATGCCGGCCGCGACGGTCGCATTGGTCAGGCGGTCCACCAAGACAAACGATCCGGTATGTCGATTCTCGAAGTAGGGGTCGAACAGGAGTTCTCGGTCAGACGAAATCGAACAGAACGCAATGTCGTTCAACGCAAGCGAGGAAGCCGCCTGATGCTCCATCGTGTTGATGTCGACCCGATGCCGGATTGCCGTGATGTCGGCATTGCTGATGCCGTTGGACGACTGGAGAAGATACTGACCACCGGTTTGTGACTCGACCTCGGACATCCACACAATCATTGCGTCGATGTCGTGGGAACGAAGCGGCTTGGCACCGGTCTTCACGAGCAAATCGCCACGGCTCACATCTATCTCGTCGGTCAGCGTGACGGTGACGGCACGACCGGGACCGGCGACGTCGAGATCACCATCGAAGGTGACAATACGATCGACCGTGGACCCAACTCCGGAAGGAAGTGCGATCACCTCATCACCGGGACGGACAACACCTGAGCAGATCGTACCTGCGAAGCCGCGGAAGTCGAGATTCGGTCGCTGCACCATCTGCACCGGCATGCGGAAGTGCTCGAGATCGATACCGACTTCGACGTCGACGGTTTCGAGATGCTCCATGAGCGGCGGGCCGTTAAACCATTCGAGGTTGCCGCCCTTGTCCACCACGTTGTCACCCAGGAGCGCAGACATCGGAATGAAGTACGGGTCGGTGAGCTCAAGGCTCTTGGCGAACTCTTGATATGTGGCGCAAATCTGTTCAAAGCGATCGGCGGACCAGTCGACCAGGTCCATCTTGTTGATGGCGACCACCACATTGCGGATCCCGAGAAGGCTGGCGATGTAGCTGTGCCGTTTGGTCTGGGCTTGGACTCCGTGGCGGGCATCGACCAGGATCACCGCCAGCTGACAGGTGGAGGCACCGGTCACCATGTTTCGTGTGTACTGCTCGTGGCCTGGAGTGTCGGCGATGATGAACTTACGGCGCGCGGTGGAGAAGTACCGGTAGGCGACGTCGATCGTGATCCCTTGCTCGCGCTCGGCCTTCAGCCCGTCCATGAGTAGGGCAAGATCCACCTCGTCACCAGCGGACCCTTGGGTCGTGCTGTCCGCTTCCAAGGTGGCGAGGGTGTCCTCGTAGATCATTTTCGAGTCATGGAGGAGCCGCCCGATGAGGGTTGACTTTCCATCGTCGACGCTGCCGCAGGTCAGGAACCGGAGAAGGTCCTTGTTCTCATGTTCGTCGAGGTAGGCGTTGATGTCCTTGGCGATGAGGTCGGATTGGTGCGACATATCAGAAATACCCCTCGCGCTTTTTCTCTTCCATCGACCCCGACTGGTCGTAGTCGATCACCCGGCCCTCACGCTCAGATCGTGTTGCCAACAGCATCTCTTGGATGATCTCGGGCAAGGTGACGGCCGTCGATTCCACTGCGCCCGACAATGGGTAACAACCCAGGGTCCTGAATCGAACCGATCTCATCTCCGGTTCTTCGCCCTCATCGAACTGGAAACGGTCGTCGTCGATCATGATCAGCACGCCATCGCGGTTCACAACCGGCCGGACTGCGCTGTAGTACAGCGGGACGATCGGAATCCGCTCGAGATGTATGTACTGCCACACGTCGAGCTCTGTCCAGTTGCTGATGGGGAAGACGCGGATGCTCTCACCCTTGTGGACTCGACCGTTGTAGAGGTTCCACAGCTCGGGACGTTGATTCTTCGGATCCCACCGATGGTTCTTGTCACGGAAACTGAAAACCCGTTCCTTGGCTCGGCTCTTCTCTTCGTCGCGGCGAGCGCCTCCGAACGCGGCGTCATAGCCGCCGGCGTTGAGGGCCTGTTTGAGGGCCTGGGTCTTCATGATGTCGGTGTAGTTCTTCGAACCGTGATCGAACGGATTGATCCCCTGGGCAAGACCGTCGGGATTGGTGTGTGAAATCAGCTCGAAACCGATCTCATCGGCCATCCGGTCGCGAAACTCGATCATCTCCCGGAACTTCCATGTGGTGTTCACATGGAGAAGGGGAAACGGGATCTTGCCCGGGCTGAACGCCTTGCGGGCAAGGTGCAGCAGGACCGAGGAGTCCTTGCCGATGCTGTAGAGCATCACCGGCTTTTCGAATTGGGCGACCACCTCACGCATGATGTGTATCGCCTCCGCTTCCAGCTGCTTCAGATGTGTGAGTCTCAGCTCACTCGGCAGGGTTGCAGGTGGTGATGTAGCGATGGCCATGGATGTATCTTCCCTCCGCTGAGAAGTACGGACGCGGCTGTGGGTGTGCCGTACTCATCAAGGATGGCGTGTTGCAGGCAAAACCCTCCATAGGCCATGTGAGCATCCTCATAGGAAGGGATGCTCCCCGCTGGTCGGCGCAACCACCCGCTCGGCTGTCCTGGCCTGCTCCTAGACCGAGATCGTAACCGGCGTTGGCAGCTGTTCGATGGGCAGATGGCACGTGATTTCGTGCTTCTCACTGACCGTCACCGTCGGCGGCACCTCCACGTCACATGTTCCAGGGATGTGGTACTTGCAGCGGGTGTGGAAAACACATCCTGGAGGCGGGTCAGCCGGGGAGGGTATGTCGCCGTCGAGCGGGATCCGATCGTGAGCGACGCCATCGACAGCCGGGACCGCCGAAAGCAAGGCTTCGGTGTAGGGGTGAACCGGGCCGTTGAAGACATCGTCGGTGTATCCCTTCTCCATGATGCGGCCTACGTACATGACCGCGATGCGATCCGCGAGATAGCGGACCACCCCGATGTCGTGAGTGATGAACAGATAACTGGTGCGCTCATCGCGTTGGAGCGACGCCAGCAAATTCAGGATGGCCGCCTGCACTGACACATCGAGGGCCGATGTTGGCTCGTCACACACCACGACTCGCGGGTCGCCGGCGAATGCCCTGGCGATGGCCACACGCTGCTTGAGCCCACCCGACAGCTGGCGGGGCCGCATGTCGAGGTGGTGTTCAGAGAGCCGCATCGCCTCGGCGATCTCGCTCACCCGACGATCGGCCTCGGCACCGCTGATGCTGGTGAGGCGGGTGACGGTGCGGTGCAGGATCTTACGTACCGTCCAGCTTCGGTTGAGGGCTGAGTCGGGATTCTGGAACACCATTTGGATGGCGCGAATCGCTTCACCTCGACGGTCGGTGGCTTTGGACTTCATCGGTTTGCCATCGAGAGTGATGGTTCCAGGTACGTCGGGGCCATGAACCCCGAGCATCGTCTTTGCCAGAGTGGACTTGCCCGAACCAGACTCGCCCACGAGCCCGAGGGTCTCACCTTCGGCGAACCCGAGATCGACCGACACGAGTGCAGGGATGTCGTTGCCGGACTGGCGGAATGTTTTCGAGACACCGTTGAGTTCGATGATTCGCTCATCGGAAATGGCGTGTGTTTCGGCCACCGCATGAGGCTCGGTGATTGCGTCGACCTGGTCGCTGTGATGACAGCGGGTCCAACGACCCTCGTTCAGCGCCACAAGCGGAGGAACCTCGTTACGGCACACGTCAGTGGCTAGCGGGCAACGGTCTACGTACACGCACGTAGGTAGCTCGGTCCCGATGCTTGGCATGTTCCCTGGAATGGTGGACAGCGCCCGATCGGTCTTTCGCAGACCATGCCGGGGGATGGCGTTCATGAGCCCGATCGTGTACGGGTGGCGGGGCTGTTCGAACAGTTCGTCAGCGGTGGCCTCCTCGACCATCTTGCCGGCGTACATCACGCCAACGCGATCACACATCGTGCGAATGACGCCCAGGTTGTGAGCGATCAGCAACACCGCAGCATGGGTCTCATCACGGAGCTCTCGCACCAGATCGAGCACTTCAGCTTCGACTGTGGCGTCGAGGCCGGTGGTCGGCTCATCGAGGACGAGCAGTTTGGGATCCTTGGCCAGGCCCATGGCGATCACCACACGCTGGAGCATCCCGCCCGACAGCTGGTGAGGGTACCGGTCCAGCACGCTGCCCGGTGCTGCGATATGGACCCGTTTCAGTGCTTCGAGGGCTCGATCCTCGGCCACGCCTTTGATAT
>JBLYYW010000176.1:0-3995 GCA_048550155.1 Acidimicrobiales bacterium
AGCGCCTCCTGAACGTCTGCGTCCGGTGCGGCGGTATCGGTCGAGCCGCGAGGTGTTGTCGTTTCTGTCGTTGTGGTGGCGGCTTCGAGCACCACGGTGTCGGGATCGGTTTGTACCGGCGGTTCCGCACTGCTTCCACCACCTGTGCAGGCAGACCCGATGAGCACGCTTGCCGCCAGCGCGAGAAGTGAAGATGTCCGCACCGAGCCCATGAAGGAACCAGCCTGCCACGAGATCATGTCCGGGGGGCGTCGCCCCGCAGCCTTACCCAGGCGATTCAGTAGAGCTCAGCGGTTCGAACAAATGACTAGGAGTTCGAACAAATGACTATGCGAGCTTCTCGGTGAACCAATCGAGAATGATTTCGGCGCGCTGGACGCGGTGAATCGGAGAACCGCTCCGCGACAGCTCATGGCTCTCACCGGGGAACCGGTAGAAGTCGACGTCCTTGCCGAGCAGTCGCAGCGCCACCCACAACTCTTCGGCCTGACTGATCGGGCAGCGCCAGTCTTCTTCGCTGTGAATGATCAGCATGGGCGTGTTGATGTCTTCCACGAATCGGATAGGAGAACGTTCGTGATAGTACGCAGGGTCATCCATGTGGCTGACACCGTGCTCGAGAGTGAAGAGGGTGGCGATGTCACTGTTCCATTCCAGCGCGGTGAGGTTGCTCACCGCCCGCTCCGAACAGATGCCCTTGAACCGGTCGCTGTACTTTCCGGCCAACCACGTGGCCATGTACCCACCGTAAGAACCGCCGAGCATTCCAACCCGCTCGGCGTCACAGAAGGTGTACCGGTCGAGTGCAGCGTCGAGCACCGACATGATGTCATCGACATCGACCGTGCCCCATCCCGTCCCCTGATATCGATGGTGATTGGGGCCCAGTAGCGCCTGACCCCATTCGGTTTCCCGGCCGCTTCCACCGCGCGGGTTGCTCATCACGACAACAAAACCCGCCTTGGCTTGCATTTGGGCTTCATCGAAGAAGTACTCGCCGTACTGGGTGAACGGCCCGCCGTGAACATTGAGGAGCACCGGATACTTCGATGAGTCATCGAAGTCGGCCGGACGCATGATCCACGCATCGACCTCGTTGGTTCCATCCAAGGTGGGAACGGTGAAACGTTCCCAGCCCGAGAGAAGAGACGAGGTTCGAGCCCCCACATCCGATGCCTGGTCATCGCCGATGAACAGCTCGCCGACGCGGTCGACGGTTGTTTGGGTGGTTGCGATCGTTCCGCCACCGACTGACAATCCGGTCACCGAAAGCCTGCCAGACGTGACCGCCTCCGGCGCGTGTGAACCATCGACCGAGAGACGGAACAGGTGGGTGTCCCCTCGATCCTCAGCTGTGGCCAGGAGTTCGCTGTCGCTGACCCACTGCGGGATCTGAGTACCGACGGTGCAAGTGAAGGTTCGATCCAGGCCAGCGCTTGCTGCCACCAGCTCCTCAGCCCGCTGATCGGTGCGATCGAGAGCGGCGATCAACACCTGATCATTCATCGGGTAGGTGCGATTGTCGGTTGCGCCGATCATTGCCACCCGGGTGCCGTCCGGTGAGACCGACGGATGCCAGAACCGGCCGTCGCTGGCGGTGATGCGGACGATCTCCCCTTCCAAGGGCACGAGGTAAAGGTCCTCGGCCCAGTCCCGGTCCCAAGTGTCGTGCCGCTGGGCGCTGGTCACTACCGCCGACGAATCGGGCAACCACGAGATTCCCGAGTGTTGGAATTCGTCGGGTGTGAGGTTTCTCGGCGACCCGGTACCCCCGGCGGGAACCACATGCACATCCGAGGGTCGGTCGAAGATCCAGTCTTCACCGTTCATCCGGCTGACGAACCGCTCGACCTTCCTCGGTGCTTGGAAAGACACGTCCTCAGCTTCATACCGCTCATGGCGGGTTCGGCTTGTGAACGCGATCCACTGGCCATCCGGAGACCACGCAGGACTCGCAACGCCGTCGGGCATCGTGCAGACGGTTCGCGTCTCACCCGGCGCCCCTACGGGAAGGACATGGAGGGTGGACTCGCCCTTTTTCTCGCTCCGACGCGAGGTGAACCCGAGGTGTGTGCCGTCGGGTGACCAAAACGGTGAACCATCAAAATCTCCGGCGGTCAGCGGCGCTCCGTCGAGCCAAATCCGGCTGTACGTCTTGTTCTTGGCGTGGTCTGAGGTCGATACGACGTACGCAGTACGAGACCCATCGGGGGACACTGCGGGGCTGGACACCCAGGTCCGGCCCTCGATCAGATCGATTGCTATCTGGGCGTGAGCGCTGGGGTCCTTCATGGCCCGAGGCTACTTCAGCACGCGAGGTCTTGGAACCCGAATCTGGTGCATCGCAATCCGCAGGTCGGGGTGGCGCCACCGGGACGCACCTCCCCGACCTGGGTGGCCTACTTGCCCCCGTAGAGATTGTTGTTCTTGAACTCGACGTCGCCCGAGATCCAGCGCACCACACCGCCGCGGTCGAGCGATCCGTCGTTGAGCAGGCCCAGCCAATAGTCGTACCCGGCCTGGTCGTACTGGCGCCCGAGCACGTTGATGTAGATCTGCTCGACGTAGGCGGCGTTGTCCAATGCTCCGTAGGTGTTGGTGAACTCGGCCGATCGGGAGAACTCGAGGGCGATCCTGCTGAGCGTGACACCGCCGCGCTTGAGGTCGACCCAGTAGATGGCACCCAGAAGGTCGGGATCCCGATTGAAGAACGCGTTGTACAGCCGCAGTGTGTCGGCGTCGGCGGTAGTGAAACTTGGGTCAGCGACCATCTCGTCGACTGACTCGAATTCAGGCGGCGGTGGGGGTGCAACCGGAGGAGTTCCGCCGGCGATGGCCACACCGATCGGTGTGAACACGTCGACGAAGTTGCCCTGGGCGAGCTGTCCGTCGTTGTTGTCGCCCCAGCAGTACAAGCCTGCCGTGGCGGTGACGCAGGTGTGCTGATCACCCGTGGCTACCGCAGCGACTCCGTTGATGGGCAGTTCATACGGTGTCGGCTGGTTGAGGTCGCTGCCGCCCTGACCGGAGTTGTTTCCGTGTTCATTGTTGCCGATCTGGCCGCCGGTGTTGTCTCCCCAGCAGCTTGCTTTGCCGGCGCTCGTGACGGCGCAGCTGTAGCGGAAGCCAACCGCCACCTGAACCACATTGGACAGGCCCGACACCTTCTTCGGGCGATTCCGAATCTCTGACTCGTTGACACCGCCACCAATTTGGCCCGACTCGTTGTGGCCCCAGCAGTGAACATTGCCGTTGGCGACAGCACAGGTGTGGTTCCAGCCGGCCGCGATCGAGTCAACATTGCTGAGATTGGTGACCGGTACCGGAGTCAACCGATCCACGAACGGATTTGCACCATCACCCAGCTGGCCTCGATTGTTTCGACCCCAGCAACGGGCCTGGCCGTCGGTCAGAACCGCACACGTGTGGGTCTGGCCTCCTGAGACACTTTCGGCATTGGTGATCCCGGACACGGTGCTCGGAGTAGTCGAAAGCCCGAGCGCACCGTTTCCGAGCTGGCCATAGAGGTTGTCGCCCCAGCAGACAATCGTTCTGTTCGACCGCACCCCGCAGCTATGGCGATCGCCGGCGTTCACGTAGATGAAGTCGGACACCCCACTCACCGTCACGGGCGTTGGTGAGGTGTAGATGTCACCGGACTGACCGTTGCCCAATTGACCACGGTTGCCTTTGCCCCAACACTTGGCCGAGCCGTCACCCATCAGGGCGCAGCTGTGGTTCTCACCGCTCGTGACCGAAACGGCACCGCTGATACCTGGTACCTGCGCCGGCGTCGTGACGTCGGCCTTGTTCGTGAACGTGCCGGTCTGACCGGCGTCGTTGTCGCCCACGCACCAGACCGTTCCGCCAGTGCCGAGGAAGCAGTTGTGGTCATCGCCGGCCGAGATGGTCTTCAGCGCGTCGGGTTCGGCCGCCGATGCGGTTCCGGGTGCCACGAAGGCCACCAGCAGCCCGGACAGCAGTACTGCTGCTGC
>JBLYYW010000177.1:0-12094 GCA_048550155.1 Acidimicrobiales bacterium
CCCAGCCACGCCGTTGCCATGCTGGAAGGCACAAAGTCACACGGGCTTCTCGTGGGCAAGGGTGGACTCTATGGAAATGTTGTTCGCATGGCGCCGATGCTCAACGTGACAGAAGACGAAATCGACGAGGGGCTCGAGGCACTGCGAGCAGCCGCAGCATCAATCGACTGAAGAACAGGGGAACAAGATGACAATGTTGATCAAAGGTGGAACGGTTGTCAGCGCAACCGGTGCAGATCCCGCCGACGTACTCGTCGACGGCGAAAAGGTCGTTGCGCTGCTGGCTCCGGGTTCGGATATCGCGGCGAGCGCACACGCGAGTGCAGAGGTGATCGACGCAACTGGGAAGTACGTGATTCCCGGCGGCGTCGACGTTCATACCCACATGGAGCTTCCCTTCGGCGGTACGTACGCCTCGGACACGTTCGAGAGCGGAACGATCGCTGCGGCGTGGGGTGGTACCACCACCATCGTCGATTTCGCGGTCCAGAGCTTCGGGCGTCAGGTGCGCGAATGCCTCGATGAGTGGATGGAAAAGGCCGAGGGCAACTGCGCGATCGACTACGGGTTCCACATGATCATCGGCGATGTCAACGACGCATCGCTGAAGGAGATGGACATTCTCGTCGACGAGGGCATCACCAGCTTCAAGCTCTTCATGGCCTATCCAGGGGTCTTCCTCAGTGACGACCGTCAAATCCTGCGGGCGATGCAGACCTCCTCGGCCAACGGTGGCCTCATGATGATGCACGCCGAGAATGGCATCGCCATCGATCTCCTGGCCGAACAGGCCGTGCTGCGAGGGGAGACCGAGCCCGTCAATCACGGCCTGGTCCGTCGGGCCGAACTGGAGAGCGAAGCCACGCATCGTGCGATCCAGCTGGCAAAAGTTGGTGCTGCTCCGCTCTACATCGTGCACCTGTCGGCGTCCGGAGCCCTGGAAGAGGTTGCCCGAGCTCGAAACAACGGCGCGAACGTCTTTGCAGAAACATGTCCCCAGTACCTGTATCTGACCCTCGAGGATCACCTCGGTGCCCCCGGTTTCGAGGGAGCCAAGTACGTGTGCTCCACCCCTCTGCGGACCAAACATGAACCTCACGCAGCAGACCTCTGGAAGGGATTGCGCACCGACGATCTCAGCGTTGTCTCCACCGATCACTGCCCGTTCTGCATGAAGGACCAAAAGGAGCTGGGCAAGGACGACTTCCGGGCAATCCCCAATGGAATTGGTGGCGTCGAGCACCGGATGGACCTCATCTACCAGGGTGTCGTGACCGGTGAGATCACCCTGCCGCGCTGGGTGGAACTGTGCTCGACCACACCGGCCAGGATGTTCGGGCTCTACCCCCAGAAGGGGGTCCTTCAACCCGGCGCCGACGCCGACATCGTGCTGTACGACCCACACGCGTCCTGGAAGATCAGCGTCGACAACCACCACATGAACATGGACTACTCCGCCTACGAGGGTTTCGAGGTCCAAGGCAAGGTCGACACCGTCATATCCAGAGGTCAGGTGGTCGTTCAGGACAACACGTTCCACGGCAAGGCCGGCAACGGGAAGTACCTCCGACGAGGTCTCACCCAGTACCTGATGTAGCCCCTGTCCCTACGAATCAAACATCCCCACGAGGACCCCAAAATGCAAACAATCCACCACCTCATAAACGGCCAGCCGGTTGCGTCCACCTCCGGTCGTCACTCGGCGATCTTCAACCCGGCAACGGGAGAACAGACTGCTCAGCTGGGGCTTGCCTCGGTCGAAGAGGTCGACCTGGCGATCGCCGCAGCCCAGGCAGCATTCGAGGATTGGCGATACGTCAGCGTGGCCCGCCGCACGAAACTGATGTACACGTTCCGCAACCTTGTCGAGAAACACCAGCACGACATTGCGGCACGACTCACCGCCGAGCACGGCAAGGTTCTCTCCGATGCCGCGGGAGAGGTGGCCCGCGGGCTGGAGAACATCGAGTACGCCTGCGGAATCGCCGAAATGCTGAAGGGGCAGTACAACGAACATGCCTCGACCGGTGTCGATGTCTATTCGGTTCGCCAGCCCCTGGGCGTCGTGGCCGGCATCACGCCGTTCAACTTCCCGGCGATGGTGCCGCTCTGGACCATCCCCAATGCGCTGGCCACCGGCAACACCTACGTGCTCAAGCCCAGTGAGAAAGACCCCTCGGCCCCGCTGTTCATCGCCGAACTCGCCCATGAGGCCGGTTTTCCTGACGGCGTCCTCAACGTTGTTCATGGCGACAAGGTCGCAGTTGATCGACTGCTCGAACATCCCGATGTAAAAGCGGTTTCGTTCGTGGGCTCTACGCCGATCGCCAAGTACATCTACGAGACCGGCGCCGCTCACGGCAAGCGCGTACAGGCTCTCGGAGGGGCGAAGAACCACATGGTCGTGCTTCCCGACGCCGACCTCGACCTCGCAGCCGACGCCGCTGTTTCCGCAGCCTATGGATCGGCCGGTGAGCGCTGTATGGCCATATCGGTCGTCGCTGCCGTCGGTGATATCGCCGATCCACTGGTCGATGCCATTCGGTCCCGTATGGAGAAGCTCAACATCGGCGATGGCACCAACCCCGATTCAGAGATGGGTCCGCTGATCACCCGAGAGCATCGAGATCGTGTGGCGAGCTACATCGGAATCGGCGCAGACGAGGGCGCAAGCGTCGTGGTCGACGGGAGGGATCAGGAGTTCCAGGGCGACGGATATTTCCTCGGCGTCAGTCTGCTCGATCACGTCACCCCTGAGATGCAGGTCTACAAGGACGAGATCTTCGGGCCCGTCCTGTGTGTGGTTCGCACCGACTCATACCCCGAGGCCCGCGACCTCATTGCGAAGAACCCGTGGGGCAATGGAGCCGCCATCTTCACTCGCGATGGTGGAGCGGCCCGTGACTTCCAGGACAACGCCGATGCCGGCATGGTCGGTGTCAACGTACCGATCCCGGTGCCGGTGGGGTACCACAGCTTCGGGGGTTGGAAGGACTCCCTTTTCGGCGACACCACCATGTACGGACCCGAGGGGGTTCGCTTCTTCACTCGGGGCAAAGTGCTCACCTCTCGATGGCCCGACCCCTCGACCAGCTCGGTCGACCTGGGCTTCCCGACAACCAGTTAGACGACACAGACATACCTGCCTCGCTCCTGCGGGCGGCGGCGAACAATGAAAGGAACGCTCATGGATTTCGGAGTTGTACTGCAGACCGATCCGCCGGCTTCGAGAGTCGTCGACCTCGCCCGTCAGGCGGAGACGTTGGGTTTCAGTCACGGGTGGACATTCGACTCTCACATCCTGTGGCAGGAGCCCTATGTGATCTACGCCCAGATGCTGGCCGCAACCAACCGAATGGTTGTCGGACCGATGGTCACGAATCCCGGGACCAGGAACTGGACCGTCACCGGTTCGTTGTTCGCCACACTGAATGACAGCTTCGGCGAACGCACCATCTGCGGAATCGGCCGAGGCGATTCCGCCATGCGGGTTCTGGGCCACAAACCGAGCAAACTGTCCACGCTCAGCGAATGCATGAAGGTGATAAAGGGGCTTGCCGAAGGTCGTGAGGTCACCTACAACGGGACTCAGCAGCGTCTGCCATGGGCGAAACCCTCAAACCTTCCGGTCCTGATGGCAGCTTATGGCCCCAGGGCCCTGCAGCTCTGCGGTAGCGAGACCGATGGATTCATCCTGCAACTGGCTGACCTTCAGATCGCTGAATGGACCATTGCGGCAGTGAAGAAGGCGGCTGCCGATGCGGGTCGGGACCCAGACTCGCTCTACATCTGCGTAGCGGCGCCAGCCTATGTCGGTGACGACATCGAACATCAGCGGAACCAGTGTCGATGGTTCGGCGGCATGGTGGGGAACCACGTCGCTGACCTGGTGGAGCGGTACGGCGGCCAGAGTGGGATGGTGCCCCAGGCCCTCACCGACTACATCAAGGGTCGAGAGGGCTATGACTACTCCGGCCACGGGAAAGCAGGGCATGATCACACCGACTTCGTTCCCGATGAGATCGTCGATCGCTTTTGCATTCTCGGAAGTGAGGACCAACACATCGAACGCCTCACGGCGTTGCGGGATCTCGGCGTCGACCAATTCGCCATCTACCTGATGCATGATCAAAAGGACGAAACACTGAACGCCTACGGTCAGCGAATAATCCCGCACCTGTCATGAACCGCCGACGGGGTCGAACCCCACATCTGAGGTAGCGATGACACGGCAGAGGGTCGGTCGCGTTCTAGGAGTTGGGATTGCGCTGGTCGTTTTTGCGACGCTGTGGGAGCTGTACAAGCTCGTCGGCGGCGCGTTCGACGGCTACTGGCCCGGCACCACCATCGATCTCCCCATTTCGCCCGATGACCTCACCATGCCGCACGTGCACGAGATTCTCGGCACCCTGTTCGATCCGGTGCGCCGTGGCAGCAGCGAACCGCTGTTCGTCTTTCTCCTGCGGGCCGCCTGGTTCACCTTGAAAGAAGCTGCGTTCGGGTTCGCGTTTGGTGCCATCATCGGCCTCACCTTGGCGGTTGTCATGTTGCGGTGGAAATTTCTGGACCGCGGATTGGGTCCCTGGATCAACATCAGCCAGACGGTGCCACTGATCGCATTGGCCCCGATTGTCGTGATTTGGGGACGATCGACGTTTCTGTCCGACACCCAGTCCGTCTCGCTGATCGCCGCGTACCTGACGTTCTTTCCGGTTGCGGTCAATGGTCTGGCGGGGCTCAAATCGCCCCAGTCCCAGGACCTGGAGTTGATGGAGTCCTACGCCGCGCCGTGGGCCAGCACCATGTGGAAACTCCGCCTACCCGCAGCTCGGCCGTACCTCTTTCCCGCATTCAAGCTGGCAGCGACACTCAGCGTTGTCGGTGCGATCGTGGGCGAGATCTCAGCGGGTGTACCAGGGGGACTTGGTCGGGTGATCCTCGATTTTGCCGGCCGTTACAGCACCGGTCCGGAGAAGCTGTACGCGGGGGTTCTCGGGGCTGCACTTCTCGGGCTTTTTGTCTTCGCTCTCACCTTGCTCGTCGAGCGGTTTGTCCTCCGAGGACAAGTAGAGGTCGACCATGTCTGAGCGTGCCGTCGAAATCAGCGGGGTTGGCAAGACCTTCGGCGAAGGTACTCCGGACGCAGTTCATGCTCTGGTCGACGTCGATCTCGAGGTTGCGGCCGGCGAATTTGTCTCGTTGATCGGACCCTCGGGCTGTGGCAAATCCACGTTGCTGCGGTTGGTCGGTGATCTGCTCGAACCCAGCACCGGCTCGGTTCGGGTCTTCGGCAAACCGGCAGCTGAGGCACGCCTGGCACGCGACTACGGCATGGCATTTCAGAGTGCCGGGCTCTTCGACTGGCGCAAGGTTGCCGCAAATATCGAGCTCCCTCTCGAACTGATGGGTTGGTCCAAGGAGGATCGGCGCATCCGAGCCAACGAGATGCTGAGCCTTGTGAAACTGGACGAGTTCGGGAATCACTACCCCCGGCAACTGTCTGGTGGCATGCAGCAACGGATCGCGATCGCTCGCGCCCTGTCGTTCAAGCCCCGGTTGTTGTTGATGGACGAACCGTTCGGCGCTCTTGACGAGATGACGCGCGAGCACATGCAGGGCGAGTTGATCTCGATCAAGGCAGAGCTCGACACCACCGTCATCTTCGTGACCCACTCCATCGCCGAGGCGGCGTTCCTCTCGGATCGCGTTGTGGTCCTTTCCGCCCGCCCCGGACAGATCCACCAGATTGTGGACGTCAATCTCGGTGTGAGGAACGAGGAGACCAGAGAAGATCCAGAGTTCTTCAAAAAGGCAACTGAAATTCGCGAGTCTCTCCGCTCGGTCGAGGAGCGAGCGTGATGAAGCTGCGGCACCGAAACTGGATTCCGCCGGTTGTAGTCGGCGCTGTGATCTTTGCGATTTGGGAAGCCAGCGTCTGGCTGTTCGAAATCGACGAGTTCCTGTTGCCGAAACCGTCCTCGATTGTTGCTGCGCTACGAACCCAGTGGACCGGCAGTGAGGCGACGCTGGCCACCGCAACACTGCGAGAAGCAGGGTTGAACACTGGCATCATCGCCGTGACAGGCCTGATCGCAGGCGTGATTGCCGGGGCTCTGCTCGCCTTGTTCACAACTCGATTCGGGCGGGTGGGTCAGGCGATCACCCCCTTTGCAATTGCCGTCAACGCCACGCCGATCATCGCTCTCGCGCCCATATTCAATGCGTGGTTCGGAATCACGTCGATGCAGAGCAATCAAGCTGTTGTCGTCGCAGTGGTCTTCTTCCCGGTCTTCATCAACACCGCAAAGGGTTTGACCGAGGCGCACCCGAACCAGCTCGAGCTGATGGAATCGCTCGGGGCATCGCCGTTCACCACCTTGTGGAGGGTTCGGATACCAAATGCGCTCCCGTTCTTTCTCACGTCTCTACGGATTGCGGCTCCGCTCAGCGTGATCGCCGCGATCGTTGCGGAGTATTTCGGTGGACCGACCAATCGGCTCGGCCCGGTCATCACCCAGAACGCCAGCTTCGCTCGCTACGACGCCGCATGGGCTGCAATCGTTGTCGCAAGTGTGATCGGGCTGGTCCTCTTCATGCTCGCGGTTGCAGCCGAACGCCTTCTCATGCCATGGAAACGTTGGGCTGAGGACACCTGATCTGGTCGACCGAACAGATGTACACAACAAAAGGGAGAAAAACGATGAAGTACACACCCAAGATCTGGCAGCGATTGCTGGCCATGTCGTTCGCAACGGTGCTGCTGGCTGCGGCGTGCGGCAGCAGCGACGACGCTGCCAGTGATGACGGAACCGACGACGGAGGCGGAGGGGCTGAGTGTGAGACGATCGACGCGGTGAGCCTCCAGCTCCAGTGGTTCGCCCAGGCACAGTTCGCGGGCTACTACGCAGCCGTATCCGAGGGGATCTACGACAAACACTGCCTCGACGTGACCATCATCGAAGGTGGCGTGGACATCGTTCCCCAGCAGGTTCTCGGTTCCGGCGCTGCCGACTATGCCATCTCCTGGGTCCCGAAGGCGCTCGTCTCGAGGGAGGAGGGCATCGACATCGTGAACGTTGCACAGATATTCCAGCGATCCGGCACGCTTCAGGTCTCCTTCGCCGATTCGGGAATCAGCGGTCCGGCTGACCTGGCCGGCAAGAAGGTCGGCAGCTGGGGATTCGGAAACGAGTTCGAACTGCTTGCCGGAAGCCGAGCGGCCGGGGTGGAGCCGGGCCAGGACTACGAGATCGTTCAGCAGAATTTCGACATGCTCGCGCTGATCAACGGGGAGATCGACGCTGCTCAGGCCATGACCTACAACGAATACGCCCAGGTTCTGGAAACGGTCAACCCAGACACCGGTGAGCTCTTCCAAGAAGAAGACCTGAGCGTGATCGACTGGAACGATGTCGGCACCGCCATGTTGCAGGACGCAATCTGGGCCGATGGGGGCCGACTTGGTGACGCCGACTACCAAGACCAGACCACACGGTTCATCGCGGCCTCGGTAGAAGGTTGGGCATGGTGCCGGGACAACGCATCCGCTTGTGTCGACTCGGTCCTGGCCGCCGGAAGCACCCTCGGAACCTCCCACCAGACCTGGCAGCTCAACGAGATCAACAAGCTCATTTGGCCCTCACCGGGCGGGGCCGGGGTCATGGACGACGGCTTGTGGGACCAGACCATTAAGGTGGCGACGTCGGAGTCTGTGCTCGCCGGCGAGCCGGACTCAGATGCGTTTACAACCGAGTACTCCAAGGCTGCACTCGAACTCCTGGATGGGGTCGACACGACCGGGGACAGCTGGACACCGGCAACGGTTGAACTCCTGGAGAACGGCGACTAGCACCTCGCCTTCAACGGCCGAATCGAGGAAGCTCGGTGACCGGATGCAGTGTGCGGGCCCGTTACGGTTGACGCCGTGACTGGGTTCGCACACGTCCGGGATGAGCTCATCCATCAGGGATACGTCGTAGGGTTCTACAACAGCTTCTTCACCACGCCCGACGGAGAGGAAATGCGACGTGACGTCGTGAAACACCCTGGGGCAGTCTCGGCCGTAGCGCTCGAAGACGACGGCGTTTGGCTGGTGAAACAGTTTCGGGCGCCGATCAGGAACGACATGTGGGAACTCCCGGCGGGAAAGCTCGACGTTCCGGGAGAGCCGCTGGAGCACACCGTGGTGCGCGAGTTGGAAGAAGAGATCGGCCGGACCTCTGACAACGTCGAGGAGCTCATTTCACTCCATCATTCGCCCGGATTCTGCGATGAGTATCAGACCATCTTCCTTTGCACCGAGCTGAGTGAGGTTCCCGTCCGCCACGATGGGCCTGAGGAGGAGCACATGATTGTGCAGAAGTTTCCTTTCCAGACCGCGATCGGCATGGCCCTTGATGGCTCGATCACCGACGCCAAGACGATCATCGGCCTCTTGGCGACAGCCCGTAAGCTCGGCTGGTAGCCCGATGTTCGGCGTTGTCGGAACCCGGACCCGCCAGGCCAAGCACCTGGCGCGGCGCTTCTTCGCGTCACTGTCCAGCGAGCGGCCGTCGGCATCGGAGGACCGCTGGGTTCGAGACCTTCTATTGCCGGGCGAGGAGAAACTCTGGTCACAGATGAGCCCCGCCGATCAGCGGCACGCGGTGCAGGTCGCGCAAGACGTTGATCGTTCGCTCCCGGACGCTCCCCGTCCTGTTCTCGCTGCGGCGACGCTCCACGATGTTGGCAAGCTGGTGTGTGGCTTCGGAACCTTTGCCCGCGTCGTTGCCACCGTGTTCTGGGGAGTGGTCCCGGCTCGATTTCGAGCTCAGTTCGCGTTTCTATGGTCGGCAGGGGGCGGGCTCGGCCGATTCGAAATCTTTCGACGTCTGGGTCAGTATCGGGTCCATCCCGAACTGGGTCGTGATCTCCTCACCGAGGCCGGATCCGACGACTTCACCTCTGCGTGGGCCGCCGAACATCATGCGCCGATCGAGAACTGGTCGGTAGATCCCGCCCTGGGGCACGTGCTGAAGGAGTGCGATGACGACTGATGACCAACGGCAGATCAGCCCGAGGTGATGACTCGACTGGCGGCTTCATCGATTTCGCCGTCGACCGTGAACGCCGTGAGTCGGTAGGGAACCTCGGTCGGCTCGCCCGAATCGGTGTAGCCGTTGGCGCCCTTACCGGCGAATTGGACCGAACCGTTTTCGCGCAGTGCGGTGAGACAATTCGCAAACGATGAGCACAGGGTCTCGCCGTTCACGACCTCAGAAATCGAACCGGCCACTGTGGCTGGGTCGTCGGTTTCGGCTTTGGCCGCCGCCAACGCAGCGACGACCAGGCGGTCTGAAACGCGGTCAGCCAGAGGCGCCAGCGGTTCGATCAGACGTAGTCCGACTTCTGGTTGGACCCCAGCAGTGTTCCCCAGTAGATAGACCGCCCGATTGGAGGGGCCGGCACCTGCCCCTTCGAGCCGATCGATCAGCGACTGGGATGAGCCGGCCCCCAGAATCAGAACCGCAGTCGATTCATCTTCTGCTGCCAACACGACCTCGGGATCGAATCGTTCCACTGCGGGGTCGAATTCGATCTGGGAGAGCAGGGTCCCGCCGTTCTCGGTGAGCCTGCCGGCGAGTGCATCGGCAAACTCTGACGGGGTGGTGTTCGGAATCATCAGGGTCACCAACTGGTGACCGTCTGCAATCAACGCGTCGGCCATCATGACCGCTTGACCCGCGGCCGGTTGGCTCAGCGGCAGATGTACGACGACCCCGATACCGGCGAGTAGCTCGCGGGTCACAACGTCTTGGGAGTTGTTTGGCGGGCCGATCACCACGTCGACGTTGTTGGCGTCGAGTTCCTGGATCGCCGCGGGAAGCAGCCCATTGTCGGAGCGAACGTCGGTGTGCACCAGACGGATCTGCAACTCGTCGAACTCGTTGGCGGCTGCGATCTCGCCCAGCTGTGCGTCCATGGCCTCCCGGGATGCGATTCCCTCTTCGGTCTGGTTCCCGGTCAGCGGGAGCAACGTACCGATGACCAGCTCTCCATCGGCCTCACCGATCGGTCCTGCGGTACATGCGCTGAGGGCCAAGCCCAACACTGCAACGACACGCACAACGGTGCGCGACCGATCAGATTGTGTGCTGGGCTGGGATCTCATTGCGCAGGTGACAATAATCCAATCGCCGTTCGGATCCGTTGCATGACCACCTCAGCGACCTCCGATGCCTTTTCGGCTCCGGCTGCGAGCATGTCGAGTACGTCGGCGTCGCTGAGGGCATGGAAGCGCTCCTGGACCGGAGTCAGGACTTCGATCACGGCAGCGGCCGTGTCGTTCTTCAGCGGGCCGTACTGCGTGTAGTTCCCAGCCAGGACTTCGGGGTCGTTCGAGGTCGCGGCCCCGAGTATGGAAAGCAGGTTCGAGACGCCAGGCTTGTTCTCGATGTCGAAACGCACCTCACCGTCGTTGTCGGTCACGGCCCGCTTGATCTTCTTCTCGATCTGCTTGGGTTCGTCCAGGACCTGAATCGTTCCCGCCTCACTTCCCACCGATTTGGACATTTTCTGGTCCGGTCGCTGGAGGTTCATCACCCGCGCTCCTGCCGGTGGGATGCGATGCTCGGGGACTACGACGGTGCCCTCGCCGTATCGGCTGTTGATGCGGATGGCCACGTCTCGAGTCAGTTCGATGTGCTGCCGCTGGTCATCACCGACAGGTACCACGTCGGTGTCGTACAGCAGAATGTCTGCGGCTTGAAGCGCCGGATAGGTGAACAATCCGGCACTGATCGACGCATTCGAGGAGGAGCCGGAGTCATCGTCTGACAACCCACCGAGCCGGTCGCTCTTGTCCTTGAACTGGGTCATACGCCGGAGTTCCCCGAAGCCGGTAACGCACTGCACCAGCCATCCCAACTCGGAATGTTGATGAACGTGGCTCTGAACGAAGATGGTGCTGATGTCAGGATCCAGCCCGACCGCCAAGAGCATTCGGGCCATATTGATGGTCCCGTCGGCAACTTCGCCCGGTTCCTTGGGCAGGGTGAGCGCATGCAGGTCCACAATGCAGTAGACCGAGTCCATCTCGTGCTGTAGGTCCTTCCAGTTGCGCAGCGCGCCCAGGTAGTTGCCGAGATGAGTTGTTCCGGACGGCTGAATTCCGCTGAACACCCTTGGTCGCTGTGCACTCATGGCGAGAAGCGTAGAATGTTCCTAGTGACAACGACTGATATTTCCTCCAGCTCCGAGGACAACGGTCACCACAGCGGTCCGTCCGTGAAGGTGGAAACCGCCGGATTCGAAGGTCCATTCGATCTCCTCCTACATCTCATCTTGAACGACAAGGTGGATCTCTACGAGGTCTCGCTGTTCGAGATCATCGATGCCTATCTGGCTGAGGTGAAGCGGATGGAGAAGTGTGATCTCGACGTCGCCACCGAGTTCCTCCTCATCGCCGCCACCCTGATCGAGCTGAAGGTGCGGCGCCTTCTACCGGAGGATGTCGACATCGATCTCGATGAGGAGCTTGCGCTCTGGGAAGAGCGCGACCTGCTGCTTTCCAAACTGCTCGAATCCAAGACCTTCAAGGACGCTGCGGCCGCAATCGTCCGAATGTCAGACACTGCGGCTCGGGTTCGGCCTCGGATCGCCGGGCTCGAAGAACATTTCATCGGGTTGGCCCCGGATCTGCTGGAGAACTCCACCCCGGCCGACGTTCACCGGGCATTCATGAAAGCCATGCAACCCAAACCGGTCGCCAGCGTGGAGCTTCAACACGTCACTGCGATCAAGGCCAGCGTCGGCGACGCGATCAACGAGATGCTGGACTCGTTGCCGGTCCGCGGATCCAAGACCTTCAAGGAACTCACCGCTCACGTGGCCAACGACACCCTCGAGATCGTCGTTCGGTTTCTCGCCGTGTTGGAGTTGTTCAAGCAGGGTGTTGTGGAGATCGAACAGGTTGGACAGTTCGGCGATCTCAGTGTCGAATGGGTCGGGTCCGACGACGATCGCGAAGCGGCGCTGACCGGCATCGATACCTACGACGGATGACTGGATCAGGAACAAGCCCATGAGCGAACACGTTGACATTGACCTCACCGAC
>JBLYYW010000178.1:0-9056 GCA_048550155.1 Acidimicrobiales bacterium
CCTCACCGACGAGGAAGGTCTGGCCCGACTGAGCCGGGGCATCGAAGCGTTGGTCATGGTCGCGGCCGATCCGATCCCTGACGCCGAGCTGGCCCGGTCCCTGGACACCGACGAGGTGACCGTCCGGACCATCTGTGTCGCGTTGAGTGACAGCTACGAGGATCAAGGACGCGGTTTTCAGTTGGCGTATGTGGCTGGCGGATGGCGGTTCCAGAGCCATCCTGACCTCTCTGATCTGATAACTGGCCACGTGACAGAGGGGCAGAATCAGAAGCTGTCTCCGGCGGCCATGGAAACGCTGGCGATCATCGCCTACAAACAACCGATCTCGCGAGCCCAGATCGGTGCCATCCGGGGGGTCAACGTCGACGGTGTTCTACGCACGCTGTCCCAGCGGGGCTATGTGGCTGAGACCGGGAGAGATGAGGGCCCTGGGCAGGCTGTGCTTTTCGGAACCACGCAGCTTTTTTGCGAGAAGCTAGGCATCCCAAGTGCCCGGGATCTCCCACCGCTCGGCGACTTCGTGCCACCAGCCCACGTTGTAGAGGCGTTGGAGCACACACTGATGGCCGAGCCGGCCGAACCCGTCGCCAGTGACTGAGGATCCGTTCAGTCTCCCCGGATTGGGTGAGCAGCCTGCAGGTCCGGAGCGGCTTCAGAAGCTTTTGGCGCGGGCCGGGGTGGCCAGTCGCCGGGTGGTCGAAGAGATGATCAGTGAGGGTCGGATTTCGGTCAACGGCCAAACGGCCACATTGGGTGACAAAGCAGACGCTGAATCAGATGAGATTTCGGTCGATGGGGCGGTGATTTCGGTTATCCCCGATGCCGTGACCTATCTGCTGAACAAGCCGGCCGGGACCGTATCGACTGCCGATGATCCCCACGGACGTCCCACGGTCGTCGATCTCGTTCCGCACGAGCCACGCGTTCACCCGGTGGGCCGGCTGGACCTCGACACCGAGGGTCTCCTCCTACTCACCAACGATGGCGGAATGACCCACCGGCTCACACACCCCTCCCACGGTGTGGAGAAGGAGTACCTGGCCCACGTCGAGGGGAGCCCCAAGCCCTTGGCCCTTCGAATGTTGCGCGAGGGGGTGGACCTCGACGACGGGCCCACCGCACCAGCTCAGGTTGCGCTGATCGGCGAGAACATGATCCGCCTCACAATCCACGAAGGGCGCAATCGCCAGATCCGCCGGATGTGTGAAGCGGTCGGCCACCCGGTGATTCGTTTGGTGAGAACCCGGATCGGGCCCCTGGTTGATCATCAACTCAAACCGGGAGCTTGGCGGCTCCTCACCGTTGGTGAGATTCTCGCACTTCAGAAGTCTGTCAACCGTTCTGCACCGCGCCCGAAGCGGTAGCTTTATTTCCCATGCCCACCAGAGCGCTCCGTGGTGCGATCACCTGCGATGCCGACACTACAGATGAAATCCTTGGCCAGACAACACGACTGCTGACCGAGTTGTTCGAGCGCAATCACATCGGGAACGACTGCATCACCAGCATCTTCTTCACTGCGACCTCAGACCTCACTGCGATTGCGCCGGCGGCAGCTGCCCGAGGATTCGGGTTGACCGATGTTCCGCTTTTGTGCGCCCAGGAGATGGACGTTCAAGGTGGCCTCGCCCGCTGTATCCGGGTGATGCTTCACTTCGACTGTGACCTACCTCGGTCCGAACTGAATCACGTGTTTCTTCGTGCCGCAACCACGCTGCGTCCTGATCTCGCCCAGCCCGGAGATGACGCATGACTGACATCCCTGCGGCGGCGGCACCTGGCCGGGCGTGGATCATCGGCTGCGGTTTGATCGGTGGCTCGTTGGCCGCTGCGCTTTCCCAGCGAGGGTGGCACGTCGCAGTGAACGATGCTGACCCCGATGTGGTTCGGATCGCCCTCGAAAAGGGGTACGCCCACGCCGAAGGCCCCGATCCCGATGCGTCGATCGTTTTCTGCGCAGCGCCGGTCAGTGTGATCCCGGAGATCGCCCGGCATGCACTGGCCGTCTGCGATGGAGTGGTGACCGATGTCGGATCCACAAAACACGAGGTCGTTTCAGCGGTCACCCACGAACGATTCGTCGGGGGTCATCCGATGGCCGGATCAGAACAGGACGGGATCGCCGGGGCGAATCCCAATCTGTTCGAAGGAGCTACTTGGGTGCTGACACCGCGCCCTGACACCGAGGCGCGCATCTTTGCAACTGTCCGCAGTGTCGTCAAGGGACTCGGCGCCGAGGTGCTCACGATGCCGGCCGACAAACATGACCAAATGGTCGCCCAGGTGTCGCATGTTCCTCACCTCACTGCAGCAGCTCTGATGACACTGGCCGATGAATCATCCGTGGAGCACCGAGCACTGCTTCGCCTTGCGGCCGGCGGATTCCGAGACATGACGAGAATCTCAGCGGGTCGCCCTTCCATTTGGCCCGACATCATCGCGTCGAATACCCCATCGATCACGGCCGGCCTTGATTCTCTCATCGGGCGATTGTCAGCTATTCGAGTCGCTGTTGGCGAAGGACGAGCCGAGGAGCTTCTGAGAATCCTGGAGCGCGCCCGCAGTGCTCGGATCAATCTGCCCACGGGGATGACTCCGAGCGACCAGCTGGTCGAGTTTGCCATCCCGATTCCTGACCGCCCCGGCGAGATCGCCGCCATCGCAACGTTGGCCACCGAACTCGATGTGAACATTCACGACCTCGAACTCACTCACTCCGGTGAAGGGCGACGGGGTGTGATGATCCTCCTCACGGACCGCAGCGCCCAAGATCTTCTGGTCGGCGGACTGGTCGCCAAGGGATACCGTCCAACGGTGCGGACCCTTGACTGACCAGAGGAGAGACCCGATGAGTGAACTGGAAGCCAGGGCAGAAGCTGGCGAGATGGTGATTGTCGCCATCGACGGGCCAGCTGGCTCGGGCAAGAGCACTGTCGCCAAGAGTCTGGCCGAACGGGTTGACCTTCCGTACCTGGACACCGGTGCGATGTACCGGGCTGTCACCTTCGCCTGCATCGCAGCAGGCATCGATCCCGCTGACCCGGACGAGGCTACGGAGGTTGCGAGGGACATGGATCTCCGAATGGAGCTCGACGGCACGGTGACCGTCAACATGGTCGACGCCACCACGCAAATCCGCGGGCCTGAAGTCACTCGAGCAGTGTCGAGCGTTGCTGCTCATCCCGGAGTTCGGGCAGAACTCGTAAGCCGGCAACGTGAATGGGCACGTCGCCGCGGCGGGGGAGTGTTGGAGGGTCGCGACATCGGAACCGTCGTCTTCCCCGATGCCACACTGATCGTGTACTTGACGGCCAGCCCCGAGGTTCGGGCCGCACGACGTGCGGGCGAAGTTTCAGATCTAGACTACGACACGGTCGCAGCCGATATCGCTCGCCGCGATGCCCTGGACCAGACTCGAGAGACCGATCCGCTGAGGCGGGCGGATGGTGCGCTCGAAGTCGACACCACCTATCTCACCATCGAGGAAGTTCTCGATGTCTTGGAACATCGGCTCCAAGAGACACAATCGGCAACCCCCGATCAGTGACTGCGCTCGATACGGCAACCGACGCCAGCGCTGCGTCGATCAACCGTGGTCATCGGGTGCTGTTCCGAATTCTCACCACGCTGTTCCGGGGTCTTTCTCGGCTGTTCCTACGGCTGAGCATCGAAGGTCGGGAGAACCTGCCGCGCCGAGGGGGATACGTCGTGGCTCCGGGCGCCCATCGTTCGATCATTGACACTGCCGTCATTGCGGTCACGCCGCAGGACACCATGTTCCGGTTCATGGGGGCCGAGTCGTACTTCGAGACTCCCGGCCTGGGGTTGTTCCTTCGAGCGTTGGGAGGGTTTCCGGTGGTTCGGTCGAGCACCGATCGCGAGGCGATGCGACTGGCCGAAGATGTGTTGCGGTCAGGCGAGCCACTCGTCATTTTCCCCGAGTCGACCCGCTTCTCGGGCCCGGAGGTCCAGCCGCTGAAGGACGGCGCCGCCTTCATCGCGGCCCGAGCGGGTGTGCCGCTGGTGCCGATCGGAATCGGTGGGGGAGAACGGGCGTGGCCGAAGGGTCAGAAACTGCCGCGGCCAAAACGCATGTCGATCATCGTGGGCGAGCCCATCTATCCCACCCAACGAGCGCCCGGAGAACGGGTGAAACGTACTGAGGTCCGACGTCTCACGGCCGATCTGCAGGCCAGCCTTCAGGTGTTGTTCGACCGGGCCCAGGGTCGCATTGGTCTCTGACCTGATCAGAACCTGATCAGCCGGCCATTCGACCGTTTTCGTAGGCCCACATCGCCAGCTCGACACGATTTCGGGCAGCGAGCTTGGTCATCAGGCTCGCGAGGTGCGTCTTGACTGTGCTGAGGCTGATATGGAGTTCGTCGGCTATCTCGTAGTTGGTTCGACCGGACGCCACGGTGTGCAGAACCTCCTCCTCACGGTCGGTGAGCGGTTCTATCGGTTGTCGTTGCTCGAACGATGATCCTCCGTTCGAGAAGGCTTCCAACAGGCGAGCGGTCACGCTGGGAGCGATCAGCGCATCCCCGTTGGCGGCGGCGTGGATGGCCTGCACCAGAAGGTCCGGCCCGGCGTCTTTGAGCAGGAATCCTCTCGCCCCGGCGCGTAGTGCGCCGTGAACATATTCATCCAGGTCGAACGTGGTGATGACCACGATCGCCAGCGGATCGTCGACCCCAGGGCCAGCCAAGATACGGGTCGCCTCGATCCCGTCGAGCTCGGGCATCCTGATATCGAAGAGACACACATCCGGCCGGAGGTGGAGAGCCATCGTGACCGCCTCGCGCCCGTCCGCAGCTTCGCCAACCACATCGATTCCCGGCTGGGCGTTGAGGATCATTCCCAAGCCAGTCCTCACCAGATCCTGATCGTCGGCAACGAGCACCCGGACACTCACGAGGAAGGCACCACCCGGGGAAGTTCGACGTTCACGGTCCAACCGCGACCGGATCCAGGCCCGGCCCGGAACTGGCCCCCCAATAGCTTGGTCCGCTCCGCCATGCCGAGGAGGCCATAGCCCGGCGTGCCCACCGAATGAGTGGAAACCGTGTCGCCGTCGTCGGTGACCTGCAGTCGTACTGATTTGTCCGAGCCGTCTACGCACACTCTGATGTGCGTGGCATTTCGCGCATGGCGATTGGCGTTGGTGATCGATTCCTGGGCCAATCTGAACAGGGCGGCATCGACTGGTGGGCTGAGGTCGCCGAGATCACCGTGCAACTCGACGTGTACATCGGGGGCGTCGAGCGCGGTCTCGCCCAGCCGCTCGATATCGCGAACACCTGCTTGGGGTGCAAGGTCGGCCCCGGCGTTGTCGTCGCGCAGTGCACCCACCATCGTTCGCATCTCGGACAGGGTTCGGGCTGCCGCCTCCTCGACCACCTCCAGGGCCGCCCGGGCCGCCTGCGGGTCGTGTTCTGAGACGGCAAGGCCGGCTTGGGCTTGGATAGCAATGGCCGAAACGTGGTGGGCGACGCTGTCGTGCAGTTCCCTGGCGATCTGCTCTCGCTCCCGTGACCGTGCTTCATCGATTGATCGTCGTTGATTGTGGCGGGCGTGACGTACCTCCAAACCGGCCACGGCCGGGAACGACAGAACGATCGCAGCACCGATGATGTCACCGAGCGTGACGTCTGCCCCGAACCAACCGATCACCCATGCAACTGCCATGACCACCGACATGGTGACCATCTGCGGACCGCCGGACCATCGAAACACCGCGTACACGAGCACGAGAACAAAGGCACTGGTGTACAAACCGACCGAGGCACCGTCGTTCACGATCAACGAGGTGACTTCGGCGATGTTGAAGACGGCGAATGGTATGACAGCTGCAACGAGCGGGTAGATCCGCCGGTAGAGGATTCCTATGGCACAGGTGATGCACACGACGAATGCGCCCCATCGCCAGATCACGTCGGCTCGCCAGATCACCTCGCTGGTCGCAGACACCAACACCGCAGCGAAGAGCACCCAGTCACGCCAGACGCGGCGGGGTGGGGCCTCCGTAGCGGGAACGGTGAACATCGACTGCAGATGTTCCCGATAGCTGTCGTAACCGTGCATCACCGTTCAGAGTAGGGAACTGAGGCGCAGAGCGGAATCGGTCAAAAGTACGAGCGTCGTCTCCTCCGCTCGGCCGGTGGTCTTCCGACCGAACCTCTGATGCCGAGGCCGCAGCCTCCCGTCATTGTTCAACGACCGGTTGTCGCCGGTCTCGAAGAACTCTCAGGAGGGTTTCCAATGTCGCAGCTTTTGTATCGAATGGGCCGGTTCGCGGCTCGTCGGCCGTGGTTGGTGATCGGCACGTGGCTGGTCGTCGCGGTCGCCGTGGTCACCGCATCCAGCACGATGGGAAAGGAACTGAAGGACTCCTTCGCAGTTCCCGGCCTCGACTCCCAACAAGCAAATGATCTGTTGTCGCAATCCCAGTCCCATCAGGCTGGCCTGACCGCCCGGGTCGTGGTCACCCCGCTCGACGGCTCTGGGACATTCTTCGAGTCAGCGGAGGCTCGGGAAGCGCTGGATTCGGTTCGGAACGAGTTCGCGTCGCTACCTCGTCTGGTCGGCATCAGCGACCCCGTGGCAGCTCTCACCAAGAGCCCCGAGCTTGCTGTCGATTCAGGTCAGATCTCTGCCGACGGCAGGGTGGCGCTGTTCAACCTCCAGTACCCGGTGATGGAAGAGTTGTCCCCCGTGGACCTCGAACTGTTCGAGGAAGCTCTGGAACGAGCCCGGGTGGGCTCACAGCTTCAAGTGGAAGGCGGTGGAGAACTGTTCTTCACCTTCGACGAAGCGGAGACCGGGACCGGAGAGATGATCGGTCTGGTCGCGGCGGTGATCATTCTGCTGGTCGCCTTCGGTTCCTTCGTCGCGATGGGTCTCCCGATCGGGATGGCGCTCTTCGGTCTTGCCCTCGGCATCAGCTCGATGTCGCTGATCGCTCACCTGGTTGACATACCCTCGTGGGCGCCGCAGATGGCAAGCATGGTCGGGCTGGGCGTGGGAATCGACTATGCCTTGTTCCTCGTCACCCGGCACCGGGAGTTCCTTGCGAGGGGAATGACGATCGAGGAATCGGTCGGTCGCGCCGCGGCGACCGCCGGCCAGTCGGTCGTCTTCGCCGGCGGAACGGTGGTCATCGCCATCCTCGGCCTGGCGGTCGCCGGCATTCCGTTCATGACAGCTGCGGGCATCTCAACGTCGCTGATCGTGCTCATCATGGTCATCGCCTCGATCACCCTGCTTCCCGCCTTTCTCGGCCTTGCCGGTCATTGGATCAATCGGCTGGGCATCCACCGCCGACACGGAGCAGCCGAGGTCGGAGCTGGATGGGCCCGATGGGGATCCCACGTGTCCAACCACGCATGGACCTACGCGATCGGTGTCACGGCGTTCCTTCTACTGCTCACTGCGCCTGTGCTCAGCCTCCGGCTCGGATTTCCCGACGAGGGAGTTCAACCGGAGACCCATACTGTGCGTCGGGCCTACGATCTGGTAGCCGAAGGTTTTGGGCCGGGTCGCAATGGCCCCCTGATCGTGGCTGTGAATCTGGGGACCGATGCTTCGGTTGTGCAACCCTTGGCTGCAGCCATCGAAGGTGACCCTGGTATCGCAGCAACAACCCCGCCCAACATCAACGTCAGCGCCGGGGTCGCCACGATCATTGCGTTCCCCACCACTGCTCCTCAGGATGATGCCACTGTCGCCACCGTCGACCGCCTGAGGGAGGAGGTGTTTCCTTCGGTCCTGGCCGGATCCGACGCCAGGGCTCACGTGGGTGGCCAGACAGCCAACTTCTCCGACATCGGTGGTCGGGTGATCGAACGTTTGCCGGCCTTCATTGCGGCCGTGATCGTTCTCTCGTTTCTTCTTCTGACTCTGGTGTTCCGTTCGATCATGGTGCCGCTCAAGGCGGCCCTCCTGAACCTGCTGAGTATCGGTGCCGCTTACGGGGTGCTGGTGATGGTCTTCCAGTGGGGCTGGGGCAAGGAGCTGATCGGACTGGAGTCGACTGTTCCCATCGTCTCGTTCATCCCGATGTTCATGTTTGCCATCCTGTTCGGGCTGTCGATGGACTACGAGGTGTTCCTGCTCTCGCGGGTCAGAGAGGAGTACCTCGAAACCGGCGACAACGACCGAGCTGTCATCTCTGGAATCGCCAGCACCGCTCGAGTCATCACCTCAGCGGCTCTCATCATGATCTCGGTCTTCGGTGGATTCGTGCTCGGCGAAGATCCCACGATCAAGATGTTTGGACTCGGTCTGGCCACGGCGATCTTCGTCGACGCAACGATCGTTCGGATCGTGCTTGTGCCGGCCACGATGAAGCTGATGGGAGATGCCAACTGGTGGATTCCCAGCTGGCTGGACCGAATCCTCCCTACCATCGATATCGAAGGGGAAGGTTCTCTTCCCGAGCCCGAGTTCGAACATCCACTTGCAGAGCCATCCGGTGATCGTGCGCCGGCGCTCGTAGGCGCAAGCTAGGACCCGAGATGCGTACGATGAACGCGGTAGTCCAAGACATCTACGGCCCGCCCGAGGAAGTCCTCAGAGTCGACGAAGTCTGTGATCTGGATGGCGTCCCACAGGCGGTCGCTCAGATCGAAACCGCCCACACGCGCGGGAAGATCGCCGTGGCGATCTAGGTACGCCGTCGGGCTTTGGGCGACAGGTATCACCAGCCGCAGTCCCGGGCGCGAATGTGGTCCAGTTTTGTGAGGCTGGGTTCTGTTGGTTGGTGTTCTCCGGCTTGGCTATTCGCGTTGGATGGTGAGTGGGCTGTTGGTGAAGAGGGTGGTGAGTGGGGTTTGGTGGTTGTGGCGGTGTTTCCATCTGTGGGGGAATCCGCAGAGGAGCTGGCCGTTGGCGATCAGGGTCGGTCCTTGTGTGGACCATGGCTGGATGTGGTCGTATTCACAGGTCCTGGCGTGCCGCCGGCAGCCGGGGTGTTGGCAGCAGCGGTCGCGGAGTCGGATCATGCGCCGCTGCACGTGGGTGAAGTGCCGCCCGGCTGGTAGGTCGGCTGCGAG